>JARFQM010000451.1 GCA_029287755.1 Desulfofustis sp.
GGGTCGCCCAGATCGACCTGCTCACCATTGCTGGCCTGCACCACTGCGGGCTCCATTTCTATGCTGACCGGTACAACGAAGGTGCGCCCGTCCTGCATCAGGCCAAGCTGGATTTGCTTAACGGTTCCGACCTTGACCCCCAGTAAAACCACCGGAGCCCCGACCTGCAGCCCCTGGGCTGCTCCATCAAAATACAGGACATGCTGCCGGCGATGCTGAAACCATTGCCCGCCTGACAACAACAGCAGAGTGATGACTCCGAGGATAAAGGCACCGAGGACGAAGACCCCGATCATGGCGGGATTGGCTTGTCTGCTCATAGTTCCCCCCTGCTCAGGAAATGTCGCACTTTAGCATCACCCGTTTGAGCGGCCTGTTGCGGGTTTCCCGTGGCGATCATGGTGTGGGTTTCGGCATCGAGATAGATTGAGTTGCTGCCGATCGACAGGATACTGGCCAGTTCGTGGGTCACGACAACGATCGTCGTGCCCAGACCGTCGCGCAGTTCGAGGATCAAATCGTCGAGGTGGCGGGCATTCAGCGGGTCAAGCCCGGATGACGGTTCGTCGACCACCAGGATATCCGGATCCAGGGCCATGGCCCGGGCCAATCCCGCTCTTTTGCGCATACCGCCGCTCAACTCGGCGGGGTAAAAGTCCTCGAAGCCGGCAAGTCCCACCAGCGCCAGCTTGAAAGAGACGATCTCGTCGACCCGCGCTTGCGCAAGGCAGGTGTATTCGTGCAGCGGCAGCGCCACGTTTTCCGCCAGAGAGAGAGAGCTCCACAGTGCTCCGCCCTGGAACATGACGCCGAAACGGCGCTTGAGTCGTTCCTGGTCATTCGCCGACACGTTCCAGAAATCCTCACCTTCGTAGTACACCGTGCCGGCGGCAGGTTTTTGCAGCCCGACCAAGGCTCGCATCAGAGTCGTCTTGCCGCAGCCGTTGCCTCCCATGATGATAAAGATGTCACCCTTCTGCACCACGAAATTGAGGTCGTGCTGGACGATAAAGTCACCATAAGCCATGGTCAGGTTACAAACTTCGATGTGCGGTGTCCCTGGCATTGCGTCATATCCCCAGTCGGTAAAAGATAATGGTCATGAGAGACGCCATGATGGTGATGAGCAGAATTCCGGTCACCACCGCCGAGGTTGCCGCCTCGCCGACCGCCTCGGCGCTGCGCCCGCAGTGCATTCCTCTCAGGCAGCCGGCATAGGCAACCATCGCGCCATAGACGCCGCCCTTGGACAAACCAACCATGAAATGCTTGATTTCCAGCGCACGCAGTGTTTCCGTGTAATACTCGAAGAAGCCGATATCAAAGATAAAGTACGAGACCAGCAGCCCTGCCGTCATCCCCACAAAAGCAGCATAAAGGGTTAACAGCGGCACCATCAGCACCAGCGCCAGGATGCGCGGCAGAACCAGAAAATCAATCGCAGAAATCCCCAGGGTGCGGAAGGCATCAATTTCCTCGTTCACCTGCATGGTTCCGAGTTGCGCGGCAAACGCGGCGCCGGTTCGACCGGCGATGATGATGCCGGTCATCAAGGCACCCACTTCCCGCACCATGCCAATCGCCACCAGGTCCGCTATGAAGATTTGCGCCCCAACCAGGCGCAACTGATCGGCGCCAAGATAAGCGAGGATCAGACCGACCAGAAAACTGATCACCGTGACAATGACCAGGGCGCGTGGTCCGACCTCTTCCACTTCAAGCCAGAAATCACTTCGCCGGAATTGTGCCCGGCCGGTCAGCAGTCGCCCGATGGACAAAGTGACCTCGCCCAAGAAATGCAGCATTTCCGGAAAGCCGCGACAAAAATCGATTGTCGCGACCCCGATCCGGGAAAACATTCCAGCCTTGCTTTGCTGCCTGGCATCGATATTTTGTTCGGGTCCGACAGACGCCATATTCAGCAGATGCTGAACACCGGCGGGCAGGCCGTTGCAATCGACTGCGATGTCATGCTCGGCAGAGAATTTCAGCACGCCGCTCAGAAAGGCCAAAAGGCCGGTATCCCAGGCAGCCAGCTGGTCTGCCCGAAAGCACAGGTGCCGCAGATCATTCCTGCCAAGCTCCGTCTTCAGGACCTCCCAGGAAGGTAATGCCTGATCCAGGCACCAGCGACCGGCAAGGATAATTTCCAGGCCCTGGTCTCCGTTCAGCTGCTTTTCAAGCTGCCAGCCCTGCAGATCGCTTGCATATGCATCGGATGTCTGTGTCCCGATCATTCATCGATACCCGTTTCAAGGGATTGCATGAAGCTACGCATCACCAGGCCGTTCAGTAGATGATTTTAATTTTATCACTGGTTTGTTTAAAAAGAAGATTGTCCGGCCAAACAAGAGCACTTTTCGCAGGCACAGACTGTGAAAAAAGGCGTCAGACAGGGTCAGGATCACTTAAATGGAACGTCGCTGACGTTTGACTTCCGACGTCTGATTGTTAGAAATGGTTATACGCTTTTAATCTTTTGGGAGGACCATGATCCTCTACAGCCTGAAACACGCCCTGATGATTACCGGCTTCGTTTTCGTGATGATGCTGGTCATCGAATATCTCAACGTTCTCAGTCGAGGCGTCTGGCAGGAGGCCCTGCGTGGAGGCCGCTGGCGGCAATACCTGCTGGCCGCGGCGCTCGGCGTGAGTCCCGGCTGCCTGGGTGCCTTTGCCGTGGTCTCGCTGTACATGCACCGGACGGTCACTCCCGG
>JARFQM010000463.1 GCA_029287755.1 Desulfofustis sp.
TCAACGTTGATGCCACCGATCCGTATTGTAAATTATCCCAAAAGAGTATTTTGTCGGAAAACGCCTACTCCTTTCGGAGCATATAGTGCTGGTGAAGTGGTGGTGTGGGTGCGATGGGCACCGTCGAGGATGGAATGGAAAACACAAATAACAAAAGCGGCCTCTTGGACAGTTGGCGATCTCCTGAGACCAATCATCTGTTGGCCGTTTGCAGGTGGGCTTATGTATCGATGGTAATACCGAGCTCGCGGGATCTTTTTAAGGCTTCGATGCGGTTTCTGGTTTTAAGTTTTTTGTAGATGTTTTGCAGGTGGGTCTTAACCGTTACAGGAGCGATGTGGAGCCTTGCGGCGATTTCCTGGTTGCTCAGTCCGTCCGCCAGGAGTGGAAGAATGTCGATTTCCCGTCGGGTGAGAACAGTATGTGGGTGGGGCTCAGGAATAGGTGCTTTGCTTGTCACGTCCAATGCCACGGATGCTTTTTCGCTGTGTTCCGCCTGACAGGCTTTTAAAACTTGTTGGGCATAGGTCTGGCCGGTTTGTTGTTGAACGAGGCAATCCAGCAGGTCTATCATCTCCGTTCCCAGATCCACGAACGTTCTGATCCAATTACCATATTCGGCAAGGTTCAGGGCGTTTTGGAGGTTTTGCAGGGCAGTGGCTTCATCTCCTTGTTTGTGGCAGACCAGGGCACGCAAGGCCAAAATCTCGATAAGAACGCTTTTGCGATTGATTCGGCCCATCCGCTCCTCCAATTGAATGAGCCGGCTGTGGGCTTCTTGAAGGCCATCGTGCGAACCTTTGGCGAGCAGGTATTTGATGGGGGTGAGTTGCGGGATATAGAAAAACCATAGTGGCTCTCGGGCACCGAAATCAACGTGCTGAGCGATATCCCACGCCTTTTGGGTATCTCCTCGGCGCAACGCAATTTCCGCTTCAAATGCTTGGATAATGGACAGTACCGTTGTGTTGTTGTTTTTCCGGCAATACGTTTTGATTTGGTCAAGCAAGCGATCGGCGGCGGCCTCATGTTCATGCTCGAGGTAAATATACGCCAGGATACAACTGGCGTAGACCGGATATGATGGATTGGCCGCCTGTCGATCATCCACCACCTTCAGCAAGCGGGGTTTGGCTGTTTCAGTTTGATTTTGCAGGTAGTGAATGGTGCCGATAAAGTAATCGGCAAAGGTCCGGGTGTGGACAAGGGAAAGATTCCCGATAGTTCGCAGGCATTCCCGTGCGGCCGTCATCGCTCCAGACAGGTCGGCCTCCAGGTAGAGGACGATGGTAAGATATACATGCAGTCTTGCCCTCAGATTGGTTGGCCAGGTAGTATCCGACAAGGCATCTTTGATCACAGCAACAGCCTGTTGTCTGTTCCCCATCATCTGGTGACAGAGGGCGATGGAAATAATCCCCAAAGACCTGATCATCAGAGCATTGTCTGGGACATACTCAGAGGCTTCTTGTATGTGAGCCAGAGCCGTCTCCGCAGCGCCGGTCAACACGTCGACAATGCCTTGTAGCATCAGCACTTCACCTCTGAGCAAAGTATAAGCCTCAGATTCCGGTGAAATCTCTGCAAGCATCTCTATCGCTTTTTGTGTGAACGCATAAGCGTCCACATCATTTCCCAGGTCGATGCCGATAAAAGCCCGGGTGCTCATCAATAGGGGGTCCTCCGCTATGGCGTTCTCAGGCAGCCGGGCCAGCAGGCGGCGCAGGCGAAAATACTGAGAAGTGTTCATCAGCGCATAGCGATGGTCGAGGAGCAACTGCATTGCAGCCGATGTATCATCGATGGCCAGCAAGTGTGCAATTGCCTCTTCGATGAAGTCGTTTTCGTTAAACCAGCGGCTTGCATGCCGATGAAGGTCGGCGATCCGATCTGTGGAAAACTGTTTGTGCAACTCCCCTTTAAGGAAATCATGAAAAAGATGGTGGTACCGAAACCAATACCCCTTGTTGTCCAGAGTGATGACAAACAGGTTCGTGTCTGTCAGCGACTGGATAAACTGTTCTGCATCTAATTCCGGTTTTTCATCGTGTCCATGGTTTCCTGTTCGGTGCAAATGGCAGCACAAGGGGGCACAGAAGCGATCCAGGATTGAGGTCTCAAGCAGATAGGACACCATTTCAGGATGCTGCTTGGACACAACTTCGGCAAATAGATACTCGGCAATATGCCGTGCGTTTCCGCTCAATTGCTGTAAAGACCGTTTCAGCTCTTTTTGACCTTTTTGACCTTGGAGGTAGAGGCCGGCCAGCCGCAATCCTACCGCCCACCCTTCGATTTTGATTTCCAGGAGGGCTACCGTGGTTTGGTCAACATCGACATTGAGTTTACGGCTCAGAAATGCCGCCGATTCGTCGGGCGTGAAGCGCAAATCGGACGCACGGATCTCATTCAGCAGCCCGCAGCCCCGCATGGTGGCAATCTGCAGCGCAGGGTCTTGCCGAGTCAGCAGCACCAGATGCAGGCCCCGGGGAGGATGCGCCAGAAACTCATCCAGCAGGTCTTTTATGGGAGCTTCTCTTTGAATGTGGTGATAATCATCCAGCACGAGGATGAAAGGCACGGGTATTTGGTGCAGATCGTTGAGCAGATGGCGCGCCAGTTCGGGAGCAGAAGGTAATGAGGTTGCCTCCAAAAATACCTCGGTTCGCAGCTCGGCCTCGGGGAACAGTGATCGAATGGCGGTCAGGACATAGCTCAAAAACGTATGCAGGTCACTGTCGCTCTCTTCCAGAGATACCCATGCATAGGAACACTCGCATGCCGCCACCCAGCCTCTGGCCAAGGTCGTCTTGCCGTATCCGGCCGGGGCCGAGATCAACGTCAGCGCCCCCTGTCGCCCTTTATTAAGCTGTTCCAGCAACCGTGCCCGCGGCAAAATGTCTGGCCCCAAGACTGGCGGTTGTAATTTGGTGTAGAGGATAGATCCTTTCATTCCAGATTTCACCCGTGTTTAATGGGGACGGAACAGTTAACCTAAATAGTCCGTTGGCGGTGTCAATTCATTCAATTATCAGAAATGCAATAAAGATTAAAAGGGATTACATTAACCATATTTATACCTTTGAGCACTAAATTAAAGATGAATATTGTCAGGCATATATCAATAAAGCAGTAATAAGCGCGATACCAGATGAAGGAAATTCATAAAAAACGTAGAAGCTTTTTACAGTGGTCTTCGCACCAATTTTACATCCTTACCTGGTAAAGCTGTGGCTATTCTTGACAGACGGCCTTTCCCCGAGATTACATTGCGTGCGATGATCAGGAGTATCAACCATGCTTGAGAAAAAAACAGCTTGCCTGATAATGGCCTGCTGTCTTGTCGGTCTGCTGGCCGGTTGCACAGCCTTGCCGGAGAATTTTGAAAAGCAGACTTCTTTTGCTTTGTCCAATACAGAATCCACCTATCTCGGTGAGACATTCGGTTCACAACTCAAGGATCGTGCCGATCAGTCCGGCGTCTTGCTCCTCGGTGACGGGCTTGACGCCTTTGTCGGAAGAGCTCTGCTTGCGGAGAAGGCGGAGCGAAGCATCGATGTGCAATACTACATGTTCCACCAGGACACGGTTGGTCAGCTGCTCATTCACAGCCTGATTAAGGCGGCAGATCGCGGGGTGCGGGTGCGCCTGCTGATCGACGATATGTATGGTGAAGAGGCCGACGATGTCTGGACAGCGCTCGACTCCCACCCCCATATGGAGGTCCGGCTATTCAATCCTTTTGTTCGCGGAAGATCGAAGAGCCTGCAATTCTTCACCCGGCTGTCCGATGTCAATTATCGCATGCACTCCAAATCGTTCACGGTTGACAACCAGGCGACCATCGTCGGCGGCCGAAATATCGGTGATGAATATTTCGACGCTGATAAGAATCTCGCTTTTGCAGACATCGATGTGTTGGCAGTTGGACCGGTAGTGCCGGAGGTTTCCATTGCTTTTGATCAATACTGGAACAGCTCGCATGCCTATCCCGCCTCGATACTCACCGCACCTGCCGCCCCTGAGGCTCTCCCTGCATTGAAAGTGAACCTTGACAATTTCCGCCAGCAGGACGTGGCGAAACGCTATATTGCCGCCCTGGCCGACTCGCATCTGGCTCGCAGCCTGCGTGCCGGGACAACGAGCCTGGCCTGGGCTCAGGCACAGGTCATTCACGACTCCTCAGAAAAGAAGGAACGCGGCGAGGGCTGGCAGAAGGAACTGCTTATCTCCCAGCTCTGGCCGTACATGGAGGGTACGACCAAAGAGTTGCTGATTATCTCGCCGTATTTTGTTCCCGGAAAAAAAGGCGCGGATGCCCTGTGCAAACTGAGTGAAAAAGGGATCAAGGTCATCATTCTTACCAACTCGCTGGCTTCAAATGACGTTTCCGCAGTGCACGCCGGCTATTCGCGATACCGCAAACAGTTGCTCAAAGCCGGTGTAATTCTTTATGAGCTCGATGAGGATGTTAAAAAGGAGGTGATCAAGCGCTTTACCTGGCTGCCAGGACTGAGCAAATCAAGTCTGCACGCCAAAACCATGGCTCTTGACCGGAAGGCAATGTTTGTCGGCTCAATGAACCTCGATCTGCGCTCACTCAATATCAACAACGAGATCGGCATTCTTTTTTTCAACGAGGAGGTAGCAGGTAAAAGCGCCAGAACATTTATGGAACATATCGATAAAGTTGCCTTCCGCATCGAGCTTGACGGCAACGGCTCCCTGCGCTGGAAAATAAACAGGGCCGGCCAGGAAATCATCTATGAAGATGAAACCTACGTCGGCTTCTGGTCCCAACTTTCAGTCTGGTTTATCGGTTTGCTGCCGGTGGAATCGTTTCTCTGACCAATAATGAGTTGCACTGTGACAGGAAAGATGGGGTAATACCTTTATCGATGAGCAATACAAAAACGAGCGCATTTCTAGAAATTAAAAGAGAGAACTCCTGCCAATTGTAACACGCCCCCTTTTACCCTGATTTAGACTCTTCCTGATACCCATCACGCTCCAATTTTTCTAAAAATATAACCTTGCCGACGGAACTATCTCGTTAGGCGCATTAGCCGCGATTCTCAAATGATCAGGAAAAGTCTTCGTCCCGACTTTTATCTATTTTTTAAGGCTGCCGGAAATTATCTTTCCACAAGTCAGGATTGTGGCTGCTTATGTTGTTTTACCAGACGAAGAACAGGAAAAGGGCTTGATGTGGTATGCCAATTAC
>JARFQM010000465.1 GCA_029287755.1 Desulfofustis sp.
GCAGTTCCAAAGAATTGGACAATCAGAATCTTCCTCAGGCAAATCTTCCACCTGCATTCAAGGATACAGACAACAACTATTGGTGGAGATGCCAATTCAAAATAGTGTGGCCGGAAAACAGTAGATTAAACTGGGGTGTGGATTTACTACTTGCTCATTCGGTTATCTCTCCCATTCTTCAAAATCATAATGAAAATATCTCTTATTGGCGCTTCCACCGCAGAGCAGCTCGTGATAATGCGGGGCACCAGTTCTCCTTCCTATTCTTTAGCAAACCCGAAACTGCTGCTAAGATTTATGGAGACATCCAACAGAGTTCGATTTTGCAGCAAGCTTTAGAAGCGAATCTTGTTGAAAGAGTGATTGCGGGCGACCCCAACAAACCCAGATTTCCAAACATTGAAGATACCAGCGATCCCAATTGGCCAACAGATATTCAGAAAAACTGGCCTTCCTTCATAATGGGTGTCAGTTCGCTATGGCTCGGGCTTATAAATGAAGCCATGCAAGAATCGACAGGTGAGCAAAGAAATATCAACCTCCTACTAGATGAATATCGTGAAGTTGATGCCCAGATCACCCAGATGTGGAGAAGCGACGGGCAGCACGCACTCCTTCACCACCTCAGTGCTGTCTTCGGATATAACCCATTGTTTGTTAGGAAGATGATTACTTTCTAATCTTTTCATTTTCTAACAATCTAGATAGAGATCAGATTCTGAAGCCTATACAAGAATGAGGTTGAGTTCTGAATCCCTAATAATCTAGATGCCTCTGCTTAGGTACTGGAATATTTTTTGTTTTGGGATGGGTTTCCCAATATTTATATCCAGATTTATTTGATTTATTGGTTTGCCTACCAGCACTATTTTGGGTCCTCCGGCTCGTCTCGGTTTGTTTGATCATATCATGGCGAGTAACTCTATTGGGGTCAGAAACTGTATCGATAGTAATTGTTGGCTGGTTATTCTCCAGATATTCTTCCTGCCACCTTTTTTTTGACTGTGTCTTGAGTTCCTTGGCTTCCTGTTCAAGATAGGGAAAGTCGTTCAATAGTTTGACTGATACATTATAAGCCTTCTCATCTTCCCCGAGCTTATACATGAAATAACCAAGTTCTTTTAATATCCATCCCTCAGGGGATGTGTTCAAGGCTTGCAGGTAATCGTCTTTGGCCTTTTCGGTCTTTGATGAGAGATGCAGCGATTATTCCGCCAAGCCCCTTAACGCTGCCATGCCGCCCCATTTGCCAGCCAGGAATTCCGCTGGTACCATGAGCGGAATGGTGATAAGGTGGCTGCATAAAGTCCCCGGGCTGGTTCATCCTTTCAATGCGGTGGTGGATAATACGACTATTTCTTCTTACAGTAATGCCAGTGACTAGAGAGTCGGGCCTCAACGAGTGTGCCGGCAGAGGAGCCTCACCCCGGCAAGAACCTTACCCAGTTGCCCCATGTGAGACTAAGCATCATCCTGATTTTGTTATTACAAACGAATAGCACAGCAATCAATTCACCGGCTAAAACACTTTTATGAGAATTGCAATACAATATATCTTCGCCATCTTATCGCTCACTTTTTACGGTGGCCAGGTCTGACCCTACATGGCGAGCCTGTCCCCCGTGTACCTGGGGACAATTATTTCGATCGGCTTCCTGACCCTGCTGATCGCCCGCTGGCTGCTGGTGAGCAGAGTCGTCGACAGTGCCGATCAGTTCGAGCAGCCGAAAAGAACCTTTGTGCTCGAGTTCTTCATCTGTGTGGGCGCCGGCTTCCTGATCATGTCCTACCAGTACATTTTCCTGCACTTCCCCTTGGAAAGCACCGTCTCGCTGCTCATCGGCTGCATCATCGCGGGCTTTTTCATCGGCCTCAACTCTTCGCTTATCAAGGAGAGAGAGGTAATCGCCAGGGCCTCGGAATCAGGCGAGTATAAGTTCCGGTCGATACACTATTCGCCCATCACCCTCAAGTTTACCTGGATTGCGGCCACCACCTTCGTCTTCGTCTGCCTGGTACTGATCATGGTCTTCTCCAGGGATGTCGAGTGGCTGGCAAACACAGCCAGCGACAAGGACTCGATTATGAATGCCCAGCTGTCGGTGATTTACGAGGTGCTGTTCATCATGGGCGTGCTGATGATCCTGATCTTCAACCTCATCATTTCCTACTCGCAGAACCTGAAACTTTTGTTCAACAACCAGACGGTCATCCTCGAGAAAGTCCGGCAGGGGGACTTGACCAGCAAGGTCCCGGTGGCCACCCAGGACGAGTTTGGCGTCATCGCCGAGCACACCAACCATATGATCGACGGACTCAGGCACCGCTTCGAGCTGATGCACTCCCTCAAGCTCGCCGAGGAGGTCCAGCAAAACCTTATTCCTACCCGGGACCCTGCCATAGAGAACTACGACGTGAGCGGGATTTCCATGTACTGCGACCAGACCGGGGGAGATTATTACGACTACTTCACCTTGCCGCAGGGCAAGCTGGGCATCGCCGTCGCCGATGCCTGCGGACATGGGATCGGAGCTGCGATGCTCATGACCACGGTACGGGCATTCATGATCTCCGCGGTGGGAAATTATGCAAATCCGGCCCGCCTGCTCAACGAGGTCAATAAATGGATCACCAGGGACTGCGCCGCCAGCGGCAACTTCACCACCATGTTTTTCCTGGAACTCGATCCGCAGACCCATCAGCTGCGCTGGGTGCGGGCCGGGCACGAGCCGCCGCTCCACTATCGGCGCCGGGAAAACCGAGTGACCGCCCTGGAGGGTGACGGGATCGTACTTGGGATAGACGAGTCCTACAACTTTGAAAACCAGCTCACCGAGGTCGACACCGGTGACCTCATCCTGATCGGCACCGACGGCATCTTCGAAACCAGAAACAGTGAAAATCTGCTTCTCGGGTACGACAGGGTATGCGACATTATCACCCGGGACAAAGAACAGACGGCCACTGCTTTGCAGAATGCCATCGTCTCAGAGGTGAAAAGCTTCCGAGGCGAGGTCGATCAGGAGGATGATATCACCCTTGTCGTCATCAAGGTGAAATAAAGGGTCGGCCAGGCGCCCCTATCCAGTTCCCCTGTTGCGGCGATACCCCTTCATTTTCTGTCCGATTCGCCTGCTACCGTGTGATATCCGGCTGAGGACAGCCGTTTAGCATCACGCTCTCACAGAACAAAGATACGCCCTCATACCGGTTGACCTGTCATTATTCGCTGGCGGCCATCCATAACCCCGATTTTATGATTATGGTGTGGCGTCAGAGAGTTTTTTTATAGCATGTCATATACACAGGAGTCATGGATGTCGAACCCCATACTGAGAGCTGCCCATGTCACAAAGCATTACACGATAGGTGCTGTCTCTTATACACATCTGACGCTGCCGACGATGAGTACAACGTGTAGGTGTGGGGGGGGGGGGTGGGGGTAGAGGG
>JARFQM010000124.1 GCA_029287755.1 Desulfofustis sp.
CTGCCATCCTTGAGAATCGGTTGAACGCTCTCTTTTTGCCGGATTATTACACCACTCTTGCAATTAGCTGGTAATTGTTCAATAGTTCATCACACAATTTGGCGATTAACTACCCCACATGCGCATCGATCAACCCATAAACAGGGAATTCTTTCTCGACACGCGGCTGCGCTTTTTTGTCCTGGCCCTGATGGTAATTGCCTTCATGTTTGGCTTCGCCGATCAGGTCTGGGACAAGAATTTCGAGCGGCTCCACATTTTTCTGTTCAATCTCTGCGCCGGGGGATTTACCATTCTCTACCATACCGAGAATACCCCGTCGCCGTCACCGAGGTGTTATCTTTTCCTCGCGCTCAGCCTGGCTTACGCGCTGCTGGCCTTTCTCCAGATCTATCCGGCGGCGGCACTGACCTCCTTTAGCCTGGGAATTGTGGTCGAAATCATACGCATCCGGGCATTCTCTTTTCTGCCGCTGGAGTTGTTCGATCTCAAGGTATCGGTGGTCGACAAATTTCACCACGCTTCGGTGCTCTGCCTCTCACTGGCGCTATTCATCGCCACCTTCGTGCTGCTCAACGACACCTCCCTGCACTGGCTGCCCTATAAGAATCTGACCCTCAACGTCTTTTTTCTCGGCTACTCCTTTCCGGTTTCACTGATTACCATGTCAGTGATGTTCTCCTTCATCAGAAGAGATATTACCCAGCCGTTGCGTTACATCAAACAGTCCTTCTTCTGGCTCGTCAATCTGGGCGTCATCATTTTCTTTTTATTCATCATTTTTGAGTTGGCCATCGCCAAATTCCTGATCGCCACCATCCTCTTCATCACCGTACTGATGATCTTCTCCTTCTTTCTGCTCCTCGGTGTTAATCTCCAGCAGAAATATTTTCTGCTTTCGGGAATGACGTTTCTGGTCTTCACCGGCATTACCGGTATTTTCTACATCGAACTGGCCAATTATCCCGATCTCTACTACCGCTGGGGCAGAGTGCTGCTCGACAGCCATGCCTACCTCTCCCTCTATGGATGGAGCCTCAGCGGCCTGTTGATTCTCATTCGCTGGAACGATTTTCCCCTCAAGCTCAATTCCTGGGCAATAATTACATTTCACTGGCTGGTGGTCGGGATTCTTGCTCCGCTGGGTAAGAACAATGTTTTAATTGCGGTGGTTTCGCTGATATCCTACTGCCTTTTTCTGCATCTCTTCTTCGCCGAAAACAACGCCGCCAGATTCACTGAGAAAGCGCCGCAGAATCGTTCCTAGGAGAGCCTGTAGCACCCCTCTTCCTCAACCAGAAGGCCTTCGGATACAAGCGTCGACAACAGGGGTGTGGTTCGATGCTCGGATTGATCGAGCAAGGCAGCTAGAGTGTTCGCATCCAGTCGGGAACGGTGCAGCAGCAGATCGAGTATTCTGCCGCGCAGCTGGCGGCTGGAGCCTTCGAAGCGCGACTGTTTCCTGTAGCCGCTGCTCTTCCGGCTCAGGTTGCCGATCGTCTTTTTCAACATAACTCCATAGTCCATCAGCGCATAGAACCAGTCGCGCGGATTATCTCTGTCCATGGTCTGTTCGACCAGAGCCATGATTGCAGCGTCAGCGACACCAGTTTGGTCGGGGAAAAAAAAGTGAATGAACACCGTTCTGATATTGGTTTCAATGAAAGGGTACGGGGTGTTGAAGGCGAACACACAGATAGAGGCCGCCGTCGCCTTACCGATACCAGAGAAGCGCACCAGCACGTGCGGATCGTCGGGCAGAACCGAGTCAAACTCGTCAACCACCGTGCGGGCAATATCATGCAGGTACTTGGCCCTGCGGTTGTAGCCTAAGCCCTTCCAGAGGCGCAGTACTTCGCTGAAGTCGGCGGCGGCCAGCTCCTGAAAGCCCGGGAACCTGTCGACAAAGGCTCTGAATTTTTCCTCCACCCGGCCGGTCTGGGTTTGCTGGAGCATGATTTCCGAGACCAGAACCCGGTAAGGCGAGAGCTCCGAGCGCCAACTGAACTTTCTGCCCCTGGTCTGGTAAAAGGCAAGGATATCTCTTCTGAATACCTCCATGCTCTCTTCACAGACACCGTGGGTCGCCAAGAACTCGGGCCAGTCTCGGCCGTAGGGTGCATCCCCTTCTTTCATCTTTGTGGAATTGCCGGAATCGGTAAAGGGGTCCATGGTCTCTTGCTATGAGCGAATTTTCAGCACCAGCTGCTGAGCTGCCAGCAGGACTGTGCCGACAACTCCGCCCACCAGCAGGTTGATAAAAAAGGCCGGCAGCACCTCGACAGCAAGGTGCAGGGCATGGAGATTGTGAGTGAACATCCCGCCCCCGACCAGCAGCATGGCAATGGTGCCAATCACCCCGAGCGCCCTGATCACCCAAGGCAGAGAGGCGACCAGAAGTGATCCCGCCGCCCTGACCATTGCGGCGATGGCCCCTTTGAGCCGCCTTGCTCGGGCGATCAGAAAGATTCCCATATCGTCCATTCTGACGATCAGCGCCACCACCCCGTAGACCCCCACCGTCGCCAGGATGGCGATCAGGGTAACGACGATAACCTGCATGATCAAGGGCTGTTCCATTACCGTGCCCAGTGCGATCATGATGATTTCTATGGAGAGAATAAAGTCGGTGCGGACCGCCGACTTTATTTTGACTATCTCTTTTTCGAGCAATTCTCTTTCGTCGACCGCTGTTTGAATCGAGGGTTTCTCATGTCCCTGGTGGCTAAAGTAGTGCAAGATCTTCTCCATCCCTTCAAAACTCAGGTAGCAGCCGCCCAAGAGCAGGATCGGGACAATCAGCCAGGAAGCGTAGGCGCTGAGCAACAGGGCCAGCGGCACAATGATCACCTTATTGATGAAAGAGCCTTTGGTGATCGCCCATAACACCGGCAGCTCACGCGAAGCGCGGAAACCGGTGGCCCGCTCGGCATTGACTGCCAGATCGTCGCCCAGGATGCCGGCCGTCTTCTTGGCCGCCAGTTTACTCATCACGGCCGCATCGTCCAGGAGCACGGCAATATCATCCAGAATCGCAAAAAGTCCGCCGGTCATCTTCGGTCCTTGGTGATTTCTCTATGTTTACACCGCCCAATTTCTCGTCTGCATGCTACTACGACAAAACGATGGATACAATAATCCGGGCGGCGGCGACCAGGGTGGGGGACATTGCTTCAGGCTTTGATGATCTGCTTATGCAGACTGCGGTAAAGGTGACCCGCCCGGTATGAACTGCGCACATGCGGGCCGGCAGCAATGGCGCCGAAGCCCAGTGTGCGGGCTATCTCTTTGAGATCCTCGAACTCCTCTGGCGGGACGAACCTGCTGACCGGCAGATGTTCGGCGGTCGGCTGCAGATACTGACCGATGGTGAGAATTTCGCAGCCCGCTTCCCGCAGGTCTTGCAAAGTCTCCACCAACGCCTTCCTGCTTTCACCGAGACCGACCATGATACCGGATTTGGTAACCAGCGATGCATCAAATCTCCTCACCCGTCGCAACAGTTTTAGCGAGCGCTCGTAGATGGCCTGCGGCCGCACAACCGGATAGAGCTCAGCCACCGTCTCGATATTGTGGTTGAGCACTGCAGGTCTGCTCCGGCAGATCGACTCAAGAGCCCATTCATCTCCCTGCAGATCAGGGATGAGGAGTTCGACGAGCGTATCCGGGCAACGGGCTCGAATCGCTTCGATCGTGGCCACGAAATGGGACGCTCCGCCATCGGCAAGATCATCCCTGGTGACCGAGGTTACCACCGCATAGTCCAGCTTCATTTCCGCCACTGCCGCGGCGATTCGCTCCGGCTCATCGCGGTCGAGACCTTCGAGCGGGCCGCCCTGAACCGCGCAGAACCGGCAGTTTCTGGTGCAGCGCTCCCCCATAATCATAAAGGTGGCCGTCCCCTTGCCGTAGCATTCGAACTGATTGGGGCAGCGGGCTGCGCTGCAGACGGTATGGAGATTGGTGGTGCCCACCAGGCGCCTGATGCGTTCGTAATCGGGGCTGGCCGGCAGACGTTTTTTCAGCCATTTCGGCTTGGCCTGACGAGCGGCGGCAGAGTTGGTCTTTTCCCCACTCTCACCGCAGACCACTGCAGTACGTGCCGGCACCTCCTGAAAGGCCGTTTCGAGTCGTTCTCTCAGCACCTGCCGTACCAGGTCGATATCGATAGCGCCCTGCAACTCCCGGGCCATCGAAGTCATAGCCACGTCGTTCAGGCCGCAGGGATTAACCCAGGAAAACGGGGTGAGATCCAGGTTCACATTCAAGGCCAAGCCGTGAAAGGCAACCCCTCGCTTAACCGCGATACCGATACTGCCTATTTTGCGCGACCCTACCCAGATACCCCGATTCCTCGAATCTACTTGAGCCGCGATACCGAATTCCCCGACTACGGAGTGCATAATCGCTTCGAGCAAGCCGACGAAATCGATCACGCTCAGCCCCCGGCGCTTGAGGTTGACCACGGGATAGCAGACCAGCTGACCGGGACCATGGTAAGTTACTTCCCCGCCTCGCTCGACCCGCAGCACTTCGATGTCTCTGTCAGCCAGGAACTCGTCGCTGACCACTATGTGGCTGGCAGCTCCGTTACGGCCCAGGGTAAATACCGGTGGATGCTCGAGGACCAGGCAGGTATCGACCATCTCCGGATCGTTTTGCAGCCTGTCAACCAGCTCGAGCTGCCGGCCGTGCGCCTCCCGATAGCTGACCAGGCCCAATGATTGAACCTCGAGCATTGCTCTGGCCGCTACCCTGTCAGGCAGGGCTTACGGGCCGCCAGGGTTTCATCCAGACGTCGGACTTTGGCAATCACCGGTGCCTCGCGGAGTCTTTCCCCATCTTTCGTGGCCTCCTGCGCGATAGTTTTGCACACCTCAATGAAGGTGTCGAGATCATTCTTGCATTCGGTCTCCGTCGGTTCAACCATGATCGCCCCGGGCACCACCAGGGGGAAATAGATGGTGGGCGGATGATAGCCGTGGTCGATCAGCCGTTTGGCCATATCGAGGGTAGTTACCTTGAAGGGCTGCTGTCTGGCATCTGAAAAAACGCATTCATGCATACAGGGTCGATCATAGGCCAGTGCAAAGGTGTCCAAGAGCCGTGCTTTTACATAAGCTCCGTTCAACACGGCGAGCTGGCTCGCCTTTTTCAGGTTATCCGGGCCCATGGAGAGAATATAGCTGTAGGCTCTGATCAGGACACTGACATTGCCGAAGAAGCCATGCACCCGGCCGATTGAATCCTCGCTCTCGGTCTCCAGTACATACCCATTGTCTGAGGCGGCGACCCGGGGTACCGGCAGATAGGGCGCCAGATCAGCGCTAACGCAAATGGGTCCCGACCCGGGACCTCCGCCGCCATGGGGAGTGGAAAAGGTTTTGTGAAGATTCAGGTGGACGGCATCAATGCCGCAGCGCTTGATGTCGACAATACCCATGATGGCATTCATATTGGCGCCGTCGCCGTAGACCAGACCGCCACGCTCATGGACGATGGTGGTAATCTCCCTGATATGTTCTTCAAACAGCCCCAAGGTGTTGGGATTGGTCACCATGATGCCCACGGTCTCGTCATCCATCAGCTCTTTGACCGCCGCCGGATCGAGGATGCCTTTTTCTCCGGAGGCAATGGGCACGGAAGTGAACCCGCAGAGAGCGGCACTCGCGGGGTTGGTGCCATGGGCGGTGTCTGGAATCAGAATTTTGGTACGCTTTTCATTCTTTTTACGGAAATAGGCGGCAAACATGAGCATCGCCGTCAATTCTCCCTGGGCCCCGGCGGAAGGCTGCAGCGACACCGCATCCATCCCGGTGATACGCGCCAGATACTCCTGCAGTTCATAATGCAGTTTAAGGATCCCCTGGGAGAATTCCGCTTCGAGCAGAGGGTGAGCCGAGGCCAGCCCCGGGGTGGCTGCCATTTTCTCGTTGATCTTGGGATTGTACTTCATGGTGCATGATCCCAGCGGGTACATGCCGGTATCGATCCCGAAGTTCCACTGACTGAGCCGGGTGTAGTGTCGCACCACGTCGAGTTCACCCAGATCGGGAAAGTCGGGACCCTCACCCAGCAGCCCCTCGTCCACCTTCTCTTCCGGGACATCGCTCGGCGGCATGCTGTATGCCATTCTGCCCGGCTTTCCCTTTTCCCAGAGCAGAGGTTCTTCCAGAATGAGGCCGTTGGTTCCAGGTCCGTGTGTCATCGGCGCACCTCTTCGAGTACTTCATCGATTATGGTTTTGGAGACGGTTTCCGTTGCACAGAACAGAAACGCATTGCCAAGATCGGGGTAGAAGGATGCCAGCGGCAGACCGGCAACAATCCCCTTGCCCCGCAGCCGTTCCCGTGCCGGTCCGAAATCGTCAGGGAAGACAACCGCAAATTCATTGAACACCGGACCACTGAATAGCGGTCTGGCTCCGGCAGCCAGCAACCCTTTACGCAGGTAGGCCGCCTTGTCGTAATTGAGCTTTGCCAGTTGACGCAGCCCGGTGCGGCCCAGTGTCGCCATCTGGATGGCGGCGGTCATGGCGCACAGCCCCTGGTTGGAACAGATATTGGAGGTCGCCTTTTCCCTGCGAATATGCTGTTCCCGGGTCGACAGCGTCAGCACGAACCCGCGTTTACCGTCCATGTCGACCGTTTGGCCGACCACCCGGCCCGGCATACTTCTGACAAACTGCTGCTTGCAGCCAAACATCCCCAGTCCGGCCCCGCCGAAGGATTGTTTCATCCCGAAACTCTGTCCCTCCCCGCAGACGATGTCGGCCCCGACCGAGCCGGGACTCTTGAACAGCCCAAAACTCAGAGGTTCACTGAAGCAGGCGACGTACAGGGCCCCAAGACCGTGAACCAGTTCGGCGCCGGCCGCGTGATCCTCAATGACCCCGAAAAAGTTCGGCGATTGCAGTGCCATGCCGGCCAGGTCGTCGATCTCGTCAAGGCCTGAGAGATCAGTTCTACCGTCCTCGCCCAGGGAAAGCTCGACGATCTCAAACGGTCCCGGCGCCAGGTACGTTCTCACCACTTCACGGTAATGGGGGTGGACAGCCGAGGATATGGCCACCGTGCGCTTCTTTTTGCCGATCCGGAGCGTCATCAGCAGCGCCTCCGCAAGAGCCGAAGCCCCGTCATACATGGAGGCATTGGCCACTTCTGTGCCCAACAGCCTGGCAGTGAGGGTCTGAAACTCAAAAATTCCCTGGAGCGTGCCCTGGGCCATTTCCGGCTGATAGGGAGTGTAGGAGGTGAGAAATTCAGCGCGGCCCGAAAGACTGCGGACAATTTCCGGCTGGTGATGGTCATAGCTTCCCGCCCCGATCAGGACCGCCCTGCTGGAACCGGTAAACATCGACTTTCCCAAATCCTCGAGATGGTCCGTCAACTCCCACTCCGACAGCGGTCCTGGTATATCGATATCCCCTTCATAGCGCACGTCATCAGGAAGATGGGCGAACAGGTCGTCGAGTGACTGCTGACCGGTCGCCGCCAGCATCTCACCAATCTCTTCTTCAGTGTGAGGCAGATAACGCATGAGCTTACCCTTTTAACATCGCCACATAGTCGTCTTTGCTGAGCAGTTCGTCATATTGATCGATGTCGGCTGGACGAACCTCAACAATCCAATTCGCATAAGGGTCTTCGTTAAGCAGTTCGGGCGCATCCTCAAGTTCGCTGTTCACCGCGATTATTTCACCGCTCACCGGCAGGTAAATCTCGGATACCGCCTTCAACGACTCAAGCGTTCCGAACTCCTCATCCCGCTCGAACATCGAGCCCGGTTCCGGCAGTTCGACAAAGACGATGTCGCCAAGCTGGTCCTGAGCGTAGTCGCTTATGCCGATTCTGATGATGCCCCCCTCTTTGGCCGCCCACTCATGTTCCTTGCTGTAGTAGATATCACCCGGCAGATTCAATTCATCGATTTCTTTCATGGTCACCCCTCTGCATTTAGCGGTTTCTCATCCGGGCCATCGACGCGCGCGCCGTTCGATCCGGCCTGATACTCTTTCTTATTTCCACGGTGAGTTTCCGTTTGCCTTCCACCAGCCAGACCTTCTCCCCCGGCTCGCAGGGCCGGCCGACTCTTACGAAGCCGCAACTCAGCCCCCGGGCCTGAAACGAATCGGGGCGTCCTTTGGACGTTGGCGTGACGATACTGAAAATGTGCTCGCCGACCCGGCCAATGGCCATGTCGGTGGTGCAGGTCAGAATTGTGCCGATTGGCGTACCGCGGGCGTCCTGCACTGCACTGGTGCTGCTGATGGTAATTTTCCGAGGATCGTAGCCGGCAAACCCGTAGGTATAGTCTCTTTTACCCTGGAGCAGCTGCTCGCCGCCGATGAAGGTTTTAGTCCAGCCGTCACCCTCCTGATCCCAGGGAAGCACAAACGACCAGGGCGTATGACCGAACAGCCAGTCCCCGATATCCTGGTGGGACAGCGGCAGCATAGCCCCTGCCCGCAGCGAGTCTCTGGCCGCCAGTCCGCATGGCAGCAGGCCATACGGTTCACCTGCGCCAAGCAGCGTGTCCCAGAGGTGCAGAATATCGGCTTTCTCAGCAAACAGTTCGAAACCGAACTCGCCGGTGTAGCCGGTGCGGGACAGGACCACACTGGTCCCGTCCTTGAGGCGGAGCGCGGACGACCCGCCTGGAAAAATGTCGCCTTTAAAGGTGAAATAGCCCATATCGGCCAGAACCTGCTCCGGATCGTTGAGCAGGGTTTGCAGGATTAGTGCGGAAGCGGGGCCCTGCAGGTCAATTTTACCGAGCTCGTCGGTATAGTCGGTGATTGTCACCCCTCCTTCAGAGAGTTCTCTGAGATGAGCACTGACAGCCGCACCCATGGAGCTGTTCACCACGATCATATAGCGCTCAGCCCCCAACTGGCCGATGATAGCATCGTCGAGCACCGTACCGTCGCGGCGCAGAAACAGGCCATACACGCTGCTGCCTTCGCTCAGCGGTGTGTTATTTTTGCCCCGGCAGTGCAGCAGATCACGGGTAAAGCTGCGCTGCAGAAGCTCGAAAGCCCCGCGGCCCTCGAGGGTGAGGACTGCCATGTGTGAGGTGTCGAACAATCCCGCCCGGCTGATCACCGCCAGATGCTCGGCTTTGGTGCCCGAGGGATACCAGAGCGGCATATCGTAGCCGCCGAATTCGGCCATATTGGCATCATGTGCAAGGTGGGATGAGTGGAGCGCCGTGGTGTTAAGCTGTTTCGCTTCGGTCATCATCGCACCTCTTCGCCGGATTGAATCTGCAGCGGAACTTTGAGGTTGAAGCTTTTGTACACAACAAAGGTTTCAACCGATCTGATATTGGTAACCTTGACCGCCTCCTCGGTGTAGAATTTAAGGATGGTGAAATCCTTTGCAAGCATGACCGTGACGATCAAATCGAATCTGCCGGTGACCACGCAGACCGAAATAACACCGCGCAATCTGCTGAATTCTTCTGCCTTTTTTACCAGGTCCATGTCTCTGAGCTGAACGCCGATCATCACCACCGAATGCTCGGGCAGCGCCTCGGGATCAACCAGGCCGGCAACTTCGAGAATCCCTTTTTGCTTGAGTTTTCTGAAACGGTTCCTCACCGTACCCTCGGCAAGACTCAACTTCTCGGCAATGGTTTTGAATGAGGTCCTGCCGTCCCTCAATTCAGTGATAATGGCAATATCTGTGGTGTCCATGGCAGCCTCTCGCGGTAATTTTGTAAATTTTACCATCCAATGCTTATTCTGTCAAATTTATGTGTTATTAATATCGATATCGTTAATTCGGGCGAATTATTTGAACGGTTGTGACATTACTGTGCCTTCACCATGAGCAGGCATACCTGCCGCGTCCTGTTCGCCCTCCCGCACTAATCCATCAGGGACGTCCCTGGGCAGTTCCCCACTTCACATCCGCTGCCTGGGATGGTAGTTTAGCCAGACGTTACCCTGGAAATACCCAGCTCTGCCAGGACCGCTGCCCCGCGCAGCGCCATTGCTCGGTGGTGCTCAATGAGAGGTGGGAGAATAGCCGTATGAAGGAAGTAAGCGATGGTGAGCTGTGCAAAGTAATCAAGGACTTTTTGGAGATGGGCCATGTGGATAACATCGTCGCCATGTTCGACCGGGATTGCCGCTACTTTCATTGGACAGGCGATATTTTAGATGACGAGCGATTTGCGGTACGCCTGGGCGTGTCGGTGCTGTTCGAAGAATTGCTGGCCCGGGGCAACAGTTCGATGCATCTCGCCGTGCCTTCGCTCGCTGCTCTTTTGTCTTCGGAAAACCCGCTTGTGCGTGGCGAAGCGCTGAGTGTGCTGGCGATCATCAATGATCCGGGTCTGGGGGCCCAGGCGTTGGCAATGCTCGACGATAGTGATCCCCAGGTGCGGGAAATAGCAGAAGACATTGTCAAGTCGCTGTGAGAGCAGGGCCAGACAACATCAGACTTACCCAGCTCACGCACCATTCAGTACTCTGAGTGTGCGGTCGTAGCTCAGGTAGGTCGCATACAGGTCGTCATACCGGGCGACGGAATCTCGGTCGGGAGCGCACCTGGTCTGCTCGTCAAGGGAGACAAATCGGGAAGTGATTTCCTCCAGGGAGGTCTGCCTGCCCGCCGCCTGTTCAGCACACCACAAGGCCTGCAGCGCACCGCCAACCGCCCCGGCTTCCTGCTGCTGGACACAGACTACCTCACAATTGAAACTATCCGCCACCAGCTGCCGCCAGAGCGGGCTCTTGGCGCCGCCCCCCGTCAACCTGATTTCCCGTGGTTCGATGCCATTCCTGCGGAGTATCTCAAGCCCGTATCTGAGTCCGAAGGTCGCCCCCTCCATTGCTGCTCGGCAGAAATTCTGCGGGTTCATGTTCAGAGTGGTCATTCCCCCCAGGTGAGCCGTGGCTTCGGGGAGCGACGGAGTTCTTTCGCCGTTGAAATAAGGAAGCAGAATCAGCCCTTCGGCACCGGGCGGGGCCGCTGCCGCCATATGGTTCATCGTCTCCAGGTCGAGCCCCAAGAGGGCGCGCATGAGTTCCGTTGCCACCGTCACGTTCATGGTGCAGACGAGCGGCAGCCAGCCGCCGCTGGAGGAGCAGAAAGAGGCAAGTTCGCCGCTGTCATCCACCACCGGTCGATCGGCATAGGCGTAGATCGTCCCCGAGGTACCGAGGCTGGCGGTAACCACCCCGGGAACCACATTACCGGTGCCGATGGCGGCCATCATATTGTCGCCTCCACCGGCAGAAACAAGCACCGTGCTCGACAGGCCGAACCGCTCTGCAATCTCCGGCCGCAGACGGCCTGCCGGTTCATCGGCGGCCACCAGCGCGGGAAGGCAGTCGCGCAATTTTCCAGAGGGATCAATGGCGCTGAGCAAACGCTCAGACCAGCAGCGATTAACCACGTCGAAGTAGGCGGTTCCTGACGCGTCGCCGAACTCGGACACCCGCTCCCCGGTCAGCCAGTAGTTGAGATAGTCATGCGGAAGCAGGACCGTCGCCAGCCGATCATATGCTTCGGGCTCTGTATCCCTGAGCCAGAGGACCTTGGAAGCGGTGAAACCGGCAGCCACTTGGTTGCCGATGGCCTCCAGAACGGCCTGCTCTCCACCCGCCCTGGCGGTGATGACGTTACATTGCCGGGAGGTCTCCGTATCGCACCAGAGTTTAGCCGGCCTGATCACGTCCCCCTGGTCATCAAGCGCAACCATGCCGTGCTGCTGCCCGGAGACGCCTATGGCCCGTACCTCCGCAGCTCGGACCAAAGGTGAGGCGAGCAGATCCGAGAGCACCTTCTCACCAGCCGCAAGCCAGGTTTCCGGGTGCTGTTCCCGGCCTCCCCGCTCGTTTTCAATGAGTCCGTAGCTGTGGTAACTCTCTGCCAGCAGGCTGCCCGATCGGCCACTCAAGATCACCCCTTTGGTGCCCTGGGTGCCGCTGTCGATCCCGATATACAAATGGTCTGCCATCTTCGTTTACCGTTTGATCTGGTGGTTGAGCCTTTTGCAAAACTAAGATTTTCGTTCAAAATCAAACCATGCGAGAAATTTTACCACAGGCATATGATTGATATTCCGAGGATAAAATTTTTGAGCATAACGCAGAGTTTGGGCGAAAAGATCGTTTTGCAAATGGCTCGGTTGTATCAGATAAAGTTGTTGATCAGGTTTTCGAGATATTCCTGCCTGCCGCTTACCACCTCGGGTTCACCATGTGCCCTGATAAACCGTTCGCATTCATCGAGACTGGAATTACCGGCCAGGGCCGCAGCCCCCGCCCCGTCCCAGGAGCTGTAGCGCAGTTTTTTGAAGTCTTCCAGAAAGCCGTCCTCGATAATCGCCGAGGCCACTATCAGGCCGCGGGCAAAGGCGTCCATTCCACCGATGTGAGCGTGAAAAAGATCGACCGGCTCAAATGATCCCCGCCGCACCTTGGCATCGAAATTCATCCCCCCTGATCCGAGCCCGCCCGCACCAAGCACCTCGAGCATGGCGTACACCGTCGCATAGAGGTCGGTGGGAAATTGATCGGTATCCCAGCCCAGGAGCAGATCTCCCCGATTGACGTCCATGCTGCCAAGTTTCCCGGCTGCCGCGGCGACTGCCAGTTCGTGTTCAAAGGTATGGCCGGCAAGGGTGGCGTGGTTGGCCTCGATATTAAGCTTGAAGTGGTCGATCAACCCGTGGCTGCGCAGGAAATTCAGTATAGTAGCGCTGTCGAAATCATACTGATGCTTGGTGGGCTCCTTCGGTTTCGGCTCTATCAGGAACTGACCGGTGAAGCCAATCCGCTCGGCATACTCCACGCACATTCTGAAAAAGGCGGCCATTTGCTCCTGCTCCTGTTTCAGCCTGGTATTCAGCAGGGTCTCATATCCTTCCCGACCACCCCAGAACACATAGTTCTCTCCCCCCAACTCCTTGGTGGCGTCAAGCGCCTGCTTGACCTGGGCCGCCGCGTAGGCAAACACGTGATAGTCGGGATTGGTCCCGGCCCCGTGCACATAGCGGGGATGGGAGAACAGATTTGCAGTACCCCAGAGCAACTTGATGCCGGTGGACTCCTGCAACATTTTGGCATGGTCCACCATAATCTCCAGGTTCTTGCACGACTCACCAAAACTGTCCCCTTCCGGGGCGAGGTCGCGATCGTGAAAACAATAATAGTCGACCCCCAGCTTCGAAATGAATTCAAAGGCCGCATCGCAGGTGGCCCTGGCCCGGTCCAGCGGCGCGCTGAAGTCATTCCAGAGGCGATCCATGGTAGCCTCGCCAAAGGGGTCGGCCCCCTGATTTTTCATGGTGTGCCAATAGGCGACCGCAAAGCGGAGGTGATCCGCCATCGATGTGGAGGCCACCAGCCGGTCTTTTTCATACCACTTAAACGATAAGGGATTGTCGGAATCCCGACCCTCGAAAGTTACCTGCTCAACTTCGGGAAAATATGTGGTCACGTCGTATCCTCCTTAGATAAAAAACGACAAGGTGGTCACCCGTTTCTCTGAATCTTGTCCAGGGGCGATTTGTAGATCTCATTAAGGACAAACCCTGCCGCTCCCTGGGCCCAATCATGGTCATTCCAATCCTGGATCAACACCTGGGTGGCCTTCGCCTGTTCATGGTTAAGATACTTACCCAGCAGCCGGTGCATCGGAACAAATACCAGGTCGCCTGCCCGCACCCCCTCACCGGTAATGATCACCCGCTCAGGGTTAAAGATCTGAATCAGTCCCGCCACCCCACGGGCCAGAAATTCTCCACTCTGATGGAATATTTTGCGCAGTTGCCGGTCTCCATCCCGTGCCAGACGGGTTACTTCCTCGATGGTCAGCATCTCCAGATCCGGACCATTTTTTCTCCCTTGCAGCGCTTTTCTGGACTGTTGCAGAATCCCGGAATCGGCCGAGTAAGCTTCAAAACAGCCGAATTTCCCACACCGGCAGGGTTCGCCATCGGGGACAATGACCATGTGACCAAACTCAGCCGCTATTCCCGTTGCTCCCTGATAGAGTTTACCGTCAACCACGATGCCCATGCCAATCCCCTCCTCGATGGTCACCACCAGGAAGTTACGCACTCCTTTACCGAGCCCGAACCATTGCGACGCCACGGTGAATGCATTGGCATCGTTTTCCAGGTACACATCCATGCCCAGTCGCTGAGCGAGCAAGGCACGTATGTCTGAGGAACCATTCTGGATTGGTGTCCAAAAGCAGGTGCCGCTGGCGGAATCGACAAAACCGGGTAAGGCCAGGCCGCAGCCGCAGAGATCTTTGAGCTTCAGCTTCGCCTTCTCCAGGCAGTGCAGGATTCCATCCTCGGCAACATCCGCCAACATGGCCGCGGACCGTTCACCGACCCTGAGCGGCACCGAGAGGGTGGATTTAACCTGACCGACAAAATCCACCACGGCAAAACTCAAACGAAACGCCGCTATTTTAATCCCCACCGCATAGGCCGCCTCAGGGTTCAGCATGAGCATGATACGGCGCCTTCCACGGCTGGAAGATGAAGCGGCCCTATCCTCGCGAATCAGTCCCCGCTCTATCAGCAAGGCGGTGATATTGGTCACCGACGCCCGGCTCTGGCCAGTTTTCTCGGCAATCTCAACCCGTGAGATCAACCCCGCTTCCCGAATACTGTTCAGGATATTGGAGAGGTTCAGTTCACGGGTGAAATCACGATTGGCAGCTTTCATGGATCCGGCTCTTTGGTTCACTCAATAAACATAAAAACATCAAGAAAACCCACTCCGAGATAAAAGGATATCCTGGCGATAAAAATTTAGTAACATTATTTCATAACGTTACGAGCATCAAAGGTGTCAATGCCGACCCCCACAATGGTTCTGATTGTTTTTTAGTAACAAGGAAAAATGGCGAAATCAAGAGAAGAACATCACCACCGCAATATTATTTATTATCGATAATAGCAAACTTGTCATTATTTACGGCAACAACTCATTTAATTCTAATTATTTAATGGCGATCTACAACAAATTTAAATACTGCAAATGACATATTATTTTTTGTTTATCGAATGAATTAATTCTTGCCTTACATTACAAAATTTGGCAATCTGCGACCTGGAACGCTGCCGATTGGCCTATCGGGAGGCTGCATCGGGGCACATCTCGACCATGCAGGTGGGAGTCGACAGCAGCACGGCCGTCTGATCAGCGCCCGGCACCGCTGCCTGTCTAAAAAATTAACCTTATTTATTCTTGGAGGAATTTCTCATGCTGAAGAAAACCGTTATTCCCGTTTTGGCTGTGCTCGCCGTTGCCCTCTTCTTCTCTGCGGCGGTGGCCAAAGAACTGGTGGTGGGTGTTTCCTGGTCCAACTTTCAGGAAGAACGTTGGAAAACGGATGAGGCCGCCATGAAGGCGGAGTTGGAAAGCCATGGCGCCAAGTATATCATGGCCGATGCCCAGGCCAGTGCCGAAAAACAGATTTCCGATATCGAAAACCTGATTGCCCGCGGCGCCAATGCCCTGATCGTCCTGGCCTGGGACGCTGATGCCGTGCTGCCGGCCATTGCCAAAGCCGAAGCCGAAGGTATTCCGGTGGTCGGCTATGACCGGTTAATCGAAAAAGAAGGTGTGTTCTATCTCACTTTCGACAACAAGGAAGTTGGCCGGATGCAGGCGCGCGCCGTCTATGCAGAGAAACCGGAAGGCAACTATGTATTCATCAAGGGCGCGCCGACCGATCCCAATGCGGAATTCCTCTATGAGGGACAGCTCGAGGTCCTGGACGAGGCAATCAAGGCCGGCAAAATAAAAAACGTGGCAGCCCAGGGGACCGATGGATGGAAGCCGGAAGTCGCCCAGCGCAACATGGAGCAGATCCTTACCGCCCAGAACAACAAGGTCGATGCAGTCGTCGCTTCAAATGACGGCACCGCCGGCGGGGTGGTGGCCGCTC
>JARFQM010000203.1 GCA_029287755.1 Desulfofustis sp.
ACAGGTCCGGAACCGCAAGTTTAAGGATTGGCACTGGCGCTGCATCGCTGTGCTTTTCGAACTCGGTGAAGAGTTGGTCTCCTGCCTCAGGGGAGGAGGCCAGCCATAGCCGCGTTGCCGGCAGCGGCGCCTGTCGCATGAGCTGCAGCCACGACTGAAATCGCATCTTTACCTCCCGGGGGCGGGAGCTGTCCAGACCTGCTTTGATGCGCTGCAGTTCAGCGAACGGGCCCTCACCCTCAGGGCTATCCTCACCCTGCAGCGAGCGAAACATCTCTATCTCCTGGGCGTCTAAAAGCTGCAGTTCCTGGTAGAGCTCATCTTTCTCTTTGTTCAATAGTTCGGCCATGGCAAGTACCAGCCGCGCCTGCCAGAGATCGACTTGTTCGAGATTTTTCTTGGTTGCAGCGGCTTTGGGGCTGCCCAGCAGGGAAGAAATGATCTGGTAACGCTCTTCTCCGCTGGTTTTCTCTTTTTTATCCGACATGGCGGCCACGGTCAGCGCCGACAGTTGAGCGGCGTAGTCGTCCTTTCGTTCACTGAGGTCGTGCACGAGTCTGGTGAACCGTTCACGATCAGACTCGAGAGGTGCGGGGATCAGGGCCGGGCAGAGGCCGCGGTCGGTGAACATCTCAGTGTCATTCGGGCGAGCATCGGCAGCTGGTTCCACCAGCTGCAAAAAATAAACCGGGCTGCCGAACAGCAGGAGTGGAAATTGACGGTAGCTGAAAATATCGGTGTCCGGATAAACGAGGGTTGGGTATAGTGGCTTCATATGCAAGATATCAAGGAAAAAATTAGATTCACGGCCTCTGCGCTGCTCTACTTTCTGTTCAATCTGCGCATCGGTTCGGATCTGTCAACGTCACTCCAGGCAACAGGCTGGCAAATTCTGCAGACGGCGCCGTTTGTGGCTGGTTTTACCTATCTGATCGTCTCGGTGCTGCAGTATATGGGTGACGGCTCGAAACTGCCCTGGGACCGGCGGCTTCGCCTCTTCTTCGCCATCGGCATCATGGCCGGGCTGATCCTCGCTATCTGGGAATACGGCGGGGTGACGTTCTCCTGATTTTTCAGGATTTTCACAGTTCCAATCGGGCCCCGCTGCAGGCTGGTCAGCATCTCCTTATCCGCTGGCTCAACATAGTAAAGGCCGTCATTGTTGTTGTCAATCGCCTATGTTATTCTCTGGTCTTTAGATCTTGAGCGTCAGTACTAATTTCCCTCATATCGCCACCCAGACGGCCGCAGCTCATGTTTGCTCTCTATACCTCAAATAGAACGGAGGCGCTGGCTGAGCAACTGGCGTCGGTGATCTGCGAAAGCGGCGGTCAGTCACCCTTTACTAAAGCCCTTTTTCTGGTCCAGAGCCGGGAAATGGAGCGTATGCTCAGTCAGTTTCTGGCCGACCGTTTCGGGGTCTGGGGCAACAGCAGCTATCTGTTGCCCACGCAGTTCATCGAGCATATCTGCCAGATCCTGGGTGCGGAACTTCGCAGCGACGCATTTGACCGGTCGATCCTCACCTGGCGCCTGGAACTGCTTCTCAGAGAGACCAGTGAGCCTGCTCTGCAGCCGCTCAAATCATATCTGTCCGGAGATCAAGCCGATCTCAAAAGGTTTCAATTCGCCCGGCAGATCGCCCATCTTTTCGACCAGTATCAGATCATGCGCCCGGAACTGATCCGGGCCTGGGACGCTGGCCGCCGCTTCACCGGCAACAGTGCAGAGGGCTGGCAGCAGCATCTGTGGAATAAGTTACGACAGACATCTGCCGGCACCCATCGCGGCGAGGTGATCGGTTCGCTGATTGACCACTTAAGGAGGCAGCCGCAGGATGTTCCCCAGGAACTTCGCCGGGTGTTCGTCTTCGGTCTGCATACCCTGCCGCCCCAATTTCTGAGAATTCTCACTGCCCTGGCGGACAGTGTTGACGTCCATTTCTTTCTGCTGGCGCCCTGCGCCTTCTATTGGGGAGACATGGATACCCGCAGGGCAAGGGTCGGCAGTGGAGCCGCAGAGCACCCGCCGCCGGGTTCGGGCACCTTTCACCCGCTGCTTGCCGGTCTTGGTCGGCAGGGCGCCGATTTCCAGGAGTTGCTTCTCGACCAGGTTGAGGAGATGAGAGACGGTCCTGAGCTGTTTACACGCCACGATGAGGCGCCTGATATGCCGGTTCTGTATCGACTCCAGAACGATCTGCTCGACGGATTTTGGGACGAAACCGGCGGCCCCGCCACGGGGCCTACGGAGGATGAATCGGTGGTGATCGTTTCCTGCCATAGCCGCATGCGGGAAACAGCCGTGCTCAAGGACCATATCCTCAAATGGCTGAGTGATGACCCGGAACTCCAGCTCCACGATATTGTGGTCATGGCCCCCGATATCCAGCATTACGCCGAGTTGATCCCGGCGGTGTTCAAAGATGTTGCGCATGATATCAGCGACTGCCGAAAACGGAGGGACAATCGCTATATTGCAATCTTTGCCCAGTTTCTGGATATCTTTTCGGGGAGGTTCAGCGGACCCGAGATAATCAGCCTGCTCGACCAGCCGGAAGTGAGAACCACTTGTTCAATAGGCTCCTCTGAGCTGGAGACAATCAGGCACTGGCTTGAAGATGTCGGTGTGCGCTGGGGGTTGTCCGGCACACAGCGACGCCAGGACGGCTTTCATGAATTCCAGGTTGGTACCTGGCATGACGGTCTCGAGCGGTTGCTGCTCGGCCTGGCCGCAGGGGTAAAAGATCCTGTTGATTCCCTGGTTCCCTATATCGACATCGAGG
>JARFQM010000218.1 GCA_029287755.1 Desulfofustis sp.
GTCCCCACACAGTTGATACTCACAGGCGGCGACTATTAAAAAAACTCAAATGCAAAACTGTCGTGGACCTAACGAGATTCGCTTATAGAAACGGATTGATATAATATCAACTTATTTCTGGTTCAGAGTTGTTTCACTAATCAGTCTTACTCTTTTTAACCTCTAGGTTTGAAAAAAGTGCAAGCCTAGTGGCTATTCCTGGTATGTCTGCTGGCGCATCCGCCAATACGATAAAGAGTTCCAGAAAATATCTTTCCCTTTTCAAGCAACGAATCTTATCCGAAAAGTTCATAATTTAAGCAACCTCTCGATAATTGTTACAAGTTGACAAAGTGTTCCACACTGAGGTACTTAAAAGGGCATAATTCGATACTTTATATATCAGAAACTACTTTGAGGAGAAATATAGCTGTTGAGACCACTATTTACCTCAGAATGGTGTGTCAGAATCATGCTCCTATTGCTGATAGGGTTTGGATGGGCCTCCCCGGCGACCGCCTCTAAGACAGATGCATGGCTGGAGTACCTGACCAGGCGTATACCCGAACGGTCCTCAGGTTCATTGACGGGTTCACAATTCGTCGATCTTGTTTCTAAGATAAACGAACACCAGCGAGAACAGCTGATCAGTGAGCAGTTGCTGATAGGCAACCTGCCAAATTTTCTGAGAAATTTGAAGCCGGTCAAGCTGCAGCAGCGGAGTAAGAGCGGACGGCTGCTGAGGGCAACTATTTTTGTTACCCCCGACTACCTCGCCATTGGTTCGCAGGCGGACTTCATCCGTATTCCAATGGATTATCATACCGCACGCAGGGTGGCGGCCCAGTTCGGATTTATTCTCCCCACCCGTCGGCTGGTGGATGTTATTTACCGCCAGTCCGAAAGTCATTTCACCCCCCAGCCTCTGCCACCCGGCCCGCAGATGCGTTCCATCGGCTATTATCAACGGCACAACCAAAAGATTGTGCAACAGCGATATGCACGCGGAACCGCACTGGGCGAGCTGGTATCTGGACACAAGAAAGATGTGGTTATCACCAACAGGCTAAGACAAAAACCTGGGCGCGTCGCCATTTACGGCTGGCACAGGGCCGACGGCACACCAATCCAGCCACTCAGCACCGTGCATGGCGCCGGATATGCCGACTACAGCCACGGCATCCGGCTGGTCAGTGAAAAAGTCCTCATCGATGGTAAACTGCACTTGGTCTACGATATCCTGCAAGATCCGGAGCTAGCACCCCTGTTGAGTGATGAAGGCCCCATGTACGGCTTTAGCTCCAGTCCGGGGACTCCCGCCCTGGCGGCAAACTGACCCCCCTCCCCCGGTCCATATTGACGTGTAATTAGACGCTGCAAGGACAGCGGCTTTCTATCAACCACCTTTCTTTTCTGTCAGCGTTTTGCAGCAACGGAAACCAAGATGGTAGTTGTGGTGGCTGGTGTCTGACATCACCCGGCTGCCATGCCAGTAAGGCGCTCGCCAGCGGCACCAATCTTCGTGTGCCTGGAATTTATCGAAAATAAACCAGCTGCCCTTCATCTCCGTAAAGCCCAACTGCGAACTACCACGGCTGGCCATTTGTTCCTCCGTTAAGGGCAGGTTCATGTGCTCAGCCGCGTTGCCGTTGATATCATAGACGTCCAAAGGGCTATGACAATCAGGAAAGAAACCGGCCGGATAGGTGTTGGAACCGCAGTCGCCCCAACCACCGCCTTGGCAACCTGAGGTCTTTGAGCTGTTCGCCGCACAAATCCCTTTTCGATACTCAGGACCATAACTCCAGCTCTTGCTCTCACTGTTCGCCTTGTTGTGAGCATTACGCATCCTGCGAATGGCTTCCCCAGAATCAACCCCCTGAGCAAGATCAAATCTATAATCGGCCTGGGTCAACTGTCCAGCGCACCCGCCTTCCCACTCATGCGCGTCACAGAGCCGTTTTCCCATCGCTGTACAGATTTCCGCTGCTTCCATGGTGCGCACCCAGACCACCGGGTACTCACATGGTATATTGGGGAATTCAAACTGGTCAATACAGGCCCTGGCATCTTCTGCAGTCTCGTGGTCGGGATCATAGAGCGGCGCCATGTAACGAGCCCCGCATATCTGCTCGTAACGGCCATTTTTATAATTGATCGACAATTGTTCAAGCTTGGTGGTGCACTCCTGAGTGGTGGCGGGGTGTCGTGTGACCGCTGGGTTGCCTTGACCGATGTATGGCGACTCGGCGAATATTGTGCGTATTCTCGCTGCCTGATCGTCGGATAATCCGTGGATGGTCTGTAACCGCTCAAGCAGAGCCTGGTTTTGTTCCTTGAGGGATTGGGCTTCGGCCATAACCTGGGGCCAGACGCTGACCACAGCGATAGTGATCAAGAGAGCACGAAAGCACAGCATTGTGTATTCACCAGGAAATTGTTTTTCTGCCTGAGGGTCATTCTCTGCGTTTTTAGGGGCGCTCACGTTTCATTACATAGAAAAAATCGCGATTATCCGAATAGCCAAGAAAGCGCGGGATATAGATATCATTGTCCAATTTGTCCAAAACACTCATCCCCTGGATCAGGTGCTGAACCAGCAAATGCTCACCTTCTTTATGGTAAAGGGCCAGGTAAGTATGTTCCAGGGCATTCATGTCCAGATGCATGGCATAGCGGCAATCGTAGGCCTGGAAAATTCTGGTCATGGCCGAGGGGGTTGCGGTTGAAAAATATCCGTAAATCAGGAATCGTTTACTGTCGGTCTGCTGCAGGGCCAAGCCCGCCCGCAGTGTTCTCAATTTTTTATTCTCCGATCCTGACCAGTTGCCCGGCCCCCATTGGCTGACCAGACGACCAGGTACCGGTTCTTGCAATACCGGGTTCCATTCGAGAAGCGGAACACCGTTCTGACGTGCCTGGACAATCTGTCCGAGCTGCTGATTGTCCTCTTCGGACCAGGTCTTCATCTCCACTGTTCCGTCATCCCGCACCGCCAAGGTCGCCAGACCAGGCTGCAGGGTACTGAGAACAACCCCTTTTTCTATAAAACCGTAATGGGAACCATGGTTACGAGTTGCTAAATTACCGTATTTAAAAGCGCCATGAGATCGCTTGAATCCGCCGGTAAATGTCGCCGCGGCCCTGGCGGCCTCAACCGGGTTGACGATGCCATTGGCGACCAGAGGTGATATCGTCCCGATACCATCCGGCCCAGGCAGATTCGGAACTCTCATCTGCCCAAGTGTGCGTTCCGACCAACCAAGGCGGGGATGCTCTGTACCGACGGCAAAACCCAGATCGAAACGATCCAGATCATAAGCTACCAGATATGCCAGCGCTCCCGTCTCAACACTGTCAAGTCGAGAGACAAGGTTGGAGTGACTTTGTAGGATTTCCGGAGCAACCGCCCCGGGCTGAATCAAGCTGAGAAAAATACCGGGGTTGTTCTTGACCCCATACCAGTGACCTGCACGCATGCCGGCGGTCGTCTTCTCCACCTCGATACCAAGCTCAGCCGAGCCCATCAGCTTATTGGCGTAGAGCGGAGCAATTGCCGCCGGGGTCGGCACATCAGGGGCTGGGACAATGGGCGTCGCTATTGAGGCCTCTGTTGTGCGAGTAGTTTCCAGATATGCGTCCTGAAAGAAGGTGTCTTTTACAAAGCCGACAACAGTCTCACCCCCGGGAAGTTTATCGCGAAGAAATTCGGTCACGGTCTCAATGGCAGTCCGGTGGCCTTTGGTCGGATTACGAAGGTAGATCTTCCCGTCACAGAGCGGCGCAAAAGCCTGTCGGGACTTTCTGGCGGCATCAAGCTCACTGTCGCTGTCTTTAAAATTTTGCCACGGGGCGCAGGGATATGCTGCTCCGGTCAGGGTAAAGACCAAGGCGTTCGGCGACTTTTCGTCAAATACCAGGCGTTGGTATTTCGGGTATGGATTTTCCAGGTGGTACTCTTCGAGTTCGCCATCGCCGTTACCTTTGACTTGAAGAATATACCACTGGTTGGCGTTCGGGTTCAGATTGATCAATGTCAGCTCGGCCGTTTTGCCGTCTGGCTGGCCGACCTTAATAGATTGAACAGTCCGAAATGGTTGGAGGGTTACGACTGTTGCCGGACTGTTGCTTGCACGGGCTTGGGCCTGGAAACCAGAAGCTGCGCTCTCGGCCCTGGAAGAATCGGCGACAAGTAACTGAACCGAGGCCGCCAATACCCCTCCAAGCAGTAGGTAAAACCGCAGCGATGGGTGGAGGCGACCACCCCTGAGCGACCTGGGGAGGAGCCTCATGGGCCTGCTCGCCGGCAAAGTGTGCAGCCAGATTGAAGGTGTAGTAAAAGCATAGAATTTCCTGTTGCCTGCCGGTTCTAGAGACGCAACCGTTTGAATATGGTCTCGGGAAGCCGGCGTATCCCCCACATGACCGGTGACCAGAACCACGGCAGGTAAACGATGTCTTTCTTGTTAATGACTGCCTTGTAAATGCCCCTGGCTACCCGGTCCGGTGGGACCCACAACCGGCCTTTGGCAAAGGCTGCCGTCATAGGAGTATCCACGAATCCCGGCTTGACGGTAAGTACCTGAACGCCCTTGGAATGCAGGCGGTTACGAAGCCCCTGCAGAAAAATGGACACTGCGCCCTTGGCTGCCCCATACACATAGTTGGATTGTCGGCCACGGTCACCGGCTACCGAACTGATAACGCAGAGGGTACCGAAGCCCTGGCCTGCAAATGTATTCGCTGCATGGGTCAGCAGGGAGATGACTCCCAGGGCATTGATTTCGAATTCACGCCGGACCGCGTCAAAGGATTGTTCACAGCTTTTCTGGTCCGCCAGGCTTCCGTGGGCAATCAGAACCGTGTCCAGCCCGCCAAGGGCAGCGGACGCCTCGTCAACGAGCGACTGGTGACGATCAAAATCGCGGGCATCGGCCACAGCTGTCACCACGTGGGTTGCGCCCCGGATAGCCAAATCCTCAGCTAATACTTTAAGCTTATCAGGATCACGTGCAACCAGGAAAAAACGGCTGCCGTCTGCAGCAAACAGGCGTGCCGTGGCCTCCGCGATAGCCGATGTGGCTCCGAATATGAATATTTTCCGCATCGTCATTTACCTGTGAGGCGTCTCCAGAAACTGGAATTGAACTGGGGATCCCGAAACGGTTCCAACTCCAGGTATTGCGGAAAATACTGCCTGAAGCTGGCACCGGACATGCGGGCATCTTTAGCTGGATACACCGCGCCCCCTGCGGTTCGCACGACCTCGTCAAAGT
>JARFQM010000235.1 GCA_029287755.1 Desulfofustis sp.
TCTGACAGTGACGTTTTCGCCCGATTTAGAGGGTATAAGCGCAATAGAGCAGCAGCCGGATCAACTGCCGCGTATAGAGGTGGACTCTCCCAAAATAGTCCACAGCCTCACCGCAGTGCAATCCCAACCTGACGATACCCAGTCTGTAGAAGTCGAAGAGCAGCAAACAAGCGCTGCCCAGCCTGACGATTCCCCGCCTGTTGAAGTCGAAGAACAGCAAACAAGCACTGACCAGGGTGACGAAGGTCAGTCCACGGTAGAGACAGCTGCCGAAGCAACCACAAAAACTTCCCCAACCGCACAGCCAGATTCAGAAACTGTTCAGTCGGCTGATATGGATCAAGAGACTGACGAGCAGGACGAAGAGCAGACTGCTGCAGTGGCTGAGACTGACAAAGTTGAGCAGCAATTGGAACCTCAGCAGGGCGCTCAGGCCGAGGAGATAGGGCCGGTACTACTCGAAGTTTCGTTTGAGAAAGCCATCATCAATAGTGAAACAGTCCTGTTCAGGCTCAATCATTTCTACCCGCCACTTGTATTTGGTGTGGAGAAGGGAGAGCCCCGGGTGATTTGCCATTTTCTCGATGCTCGCATCGGCTCGGCCATCCCCTCGTCAATCGATGCAGGTGGTCAATTCATCGATCGAATACTCGTATCAGAGGAACCTGATCCAGACAAGGTGAGGGTAGAACTGGTATTGGTGCCTAATCGAAACTATGATCTTCAACAGCTCTTTTTCAAAGAAGAAAATCTCTTTGTAATCATCGTAAAAGAACTTCAGGACGAAGCGGCCCAAAGCAACTAAGGCAGCCAGGTTCTGCTGAATCCCCGGGGGCTATAGATGTTGAAATCCGCCGCTTCAAAGCTGCTCTGTCTGATATCCGAGAAGCGCAGTTCGGCCCGGCCACCCAGGGGCAATTCGCCGATAACCAGAGTCACTGGGTAGAGACACCCATCTACCTCCTGCCACTCGAGGTACTCGAGGGTGGCGAACACCTGGCCGTGTTCGTCGATGAGGATGCGCTCGACGATTTTTCCATTTTCCCTGTCAAAAAGGATATATTCCTCTAGTGTTTCGGTGTCGGCAACGTAGATATTGAACCATGCTCCTCTGTGCTCGGAATCGAGCCGTATCTCACCGATCTGCTCGGTGGCGGCCGATGATCGTCCGCCCAGCCAGTCCAGCCATCTACCGTGCACCAGATTGAGCGGAAGGTCGTGACGAACCGCCCAGGAGCGCAAGCTGCCGGTGACTGTCGACCGCTGCACCGTGTCTATGGCTTGATAGGTCGTACCGTTGATACCAATGATTTTGAGCGGCTGTCCCAGGGGATTGCTGACGACAACTCTCAGGTAGGAAGGTTCCAGCATCCGGCAGTAAGCGTCGAAGGAATAGTTGCGCACGACTGAAGTCCACGCGATGGCCACCTCCGCATCCCAGCTTGGGGTGCACTGGTTCTGGGAGTCGATAAAATCGGCAAAAGCCGCTTCGAGACCAGTCCTCTGCTCACCTTCGAGAACGGAAGTCCACGGGGACTTTGCACAGCCGTTGAGCACCATAAAAGAGAGCAGCAGCACTAGTGCTGCTGCTCTGGCCAGACTAGTTTTGCCGCAGTGCATCGATTTTCTTTTGGACTTCGGCTTTCTTATCCTGGTCATCGAAGTGGTCCAGCGCCTCTTTGTATGCCTTGATAGCTTTGCTGCGCTGCCCAAGCGCCTGGTAGACATCGCCCAGATGATCGTGCAGATAGGGGTCATCGGGCAGCAATTTCAAAGCGGCGAGAAGTTCGTCTCTGGCTCTGTCGAGATTGCCGAGCTTGAAATGGACCCAGCCGAGGCTGTCTTGGATATAGCCATTGCCAGGTTTAAGCTCCATGGCACGTTGAATGTAGACCAAAGCGCGGTCTAGGTAACGGTCGGTATCGGCCCAGGAGTAACCGACGAAATTGAGGGCTTCAGCATGATCCGGATTGATGATCAGCAGCTGCTCCATGACGCTGATGGCCTCATCGAGTCGATCGGTCCGTTCGAGCTGCAGCCCGTATTCAAAGAGCAGCCGCTCATGGTCAGGGTAGTTGGCATAGCCCGAGGCAAGTACGGCGCTGGCCAATTCCATCTGTTCGCTGTCCCGATAAAGCGAGGCTGCCATTATGTAGAACAGCGGTCTTCGGGTGGAGGGTAAGGAAATATACTCGTTGAGCATCTCCAGGGCCTGGGCCGCCTTCTCCTGCTGATGGAGAATTCTCGATCTCAAGGAGACGGCATCTTCAAATTCCACCTGGTCTGCGTCGATACCCTCCAGCACTTCCAGCGATTCGGCCAGACGATTCTGTTCGGAATACAAAACGCCGAGCAGATAACGAGCGGAACTGTCATTGTGGACCTTGAGGACGGCGTTCAGGTGGGCTATTGCCTGGTCGTAGTTATCCAGGCGAACGTAGAGCTTACCAAGCGCCAGCGAGAGCTGCACCGGCGAATTGCGATAGCGGGGGATGAGACTGAGTTCGACGATGGCCTCATCTTCCCGGTTCGAGCCAAGCAGTGACTGCACGATCAGCAGCCGCGCCTGCTCCGCTGAATCATCCTGGTCGAGGATTTCTCTCAGCAGGGCGATGGCTTGATTATAGGATTCTTGCTCGATATGAAACTGGGCCACCTCGTAAGCCAGTTCCGTGGACCAGTTGAGTTCCAACGCTTGCAGATAGTACTCCCGGGCTTCAGCAGGGGACTCGGTCATGCGGGCCAGGGCCAGATAGGCGAAATAATTTTGAGGGTTGAGCGCAATCAGTCTCTTCAGTGTCCGGCGAGCCTTTTTCGGCTTGCCGGACTGTTCGAGCAGGACTCCAAGCCGCAGCAGCACCCGCTCGTTGTGCGGATCATAGCTGAGAATCTCTTCATACTGCTCGCTCGCTTGCTCAAGTTCTTTCTGCTGAGCCAGCAGGCCGGCAAGTAGTTTTCTGCTGGCGGTATCCTGCGGATCGACTTGAATGTTACCTTCCAGAAGCTCAATGGCCCGTGAAGTGTCACCTTTCTTCAGATGCAGAAGCGGCAGTTTGTGCCTGATGTACAGGGCCGACGGATCGCACACCAGCGCCTTTTCATAGGCATCGACAGCTTCATCGAAGCGCTGCTCATACTCCGCATGGGTTCCCCAGAGAAAGTAAAAATAAGAACAGGAAAGATCCTGGGAGTCGGCGGCCGGGGAATCATCTGAGCTGATCCGCTGTTCCTGAGCTGCGCAGCCGGAAAGCAGCAGTATAATCGGCAGTAGCAGCCAGGTGGTGTGAAAGCGGCCCAATGTCACTGAGGCTCCCGTGGGGGTGAAAGGGTTAAATGAGGCAGCAGCTTGTCGATCAGTCCCAGCACCTGTCGATGGACTTCTTCTACGGCGGCCGACCCGTCGATGCGCTCAATATAAGGTAAGTCCATCTCCTTGAAAATACTATCAACTTTTTTAAGGCTCTCCAATTGTTCGAAATCGTTGAGCTGATCGCCCCGTTTCTCGGTAATCCTGCGGATGCAGGTCCGGGGGAATACCTCGATGATAATTGCCAGGTCGGGTGCGGGGGCAAATCGATGCAGGTCGATTATCGCTGCAGGGCTGCAGCCTGCAGCACCCTGGTAGGCGGCGGTGGACAGGAAATAACGGTCGCAGAGGACAATCTTTCCGGCTGCCAATGAGGGACCTATTAACGTATCGATGTGCTCGCGCCGGTCTTGCATGAAGAGGTCCAACTCCTCGCCGGTAGACACTGTGGAGCGTTTCCGGTAGAGCTCTCGAATTTTCTGACCGTACATCCCTTCGGTGGGCTCCCGCGTGACCACGACCTGGTGACCTAAGCGTCGAAGCGCTTGGGCAAGCAGTTCGATCTGGGTTGATTTACCGGTCCCGTCGATTCCTTCAAAGACGATAAACGTTCCTTCACTCTTCTCTTTCATGGGGCCCCTCTCTATGCGGTCGAGCGATGGCGACGGTTGGCGGCCATGAGAACGGCGAGGTCGACCGCCGCCTTGAGGCTGTCAATGGTGCTGATGCCTTGTCCGGCTATATCGTACGCGGTTCCGTGATCAACCGAGGTCCGTATAATTGGCAGTCCGAGGGTGACGTTGACGCCGTCTTCAAAGTGTAAAAGTTTGAAAGGGATGAGTCCCTGATCATGGTACATGGCGATCACGGCGTCGAACAGGCCCTTCCTGGCTTTGTAAAAAATAGTGTCGGGCGGATAGGGACCGCTGATCTGCGAGCGCGAGTCGCAGTACTTGCGGGCCTCTTCTATGGCTGGTCGTATCAAGGTTTGTTCTTCACTGCCGAACAGACCGTTTTCCCCAGCATGGGGATTGAGGCCGGCGACACCGATGCGCACCCTGGCAAGGTTGAAATCAGTTCTCAACGACCGCTCGGTGAGGATAATCTGGCGCACGATCGTTTCACTTTCCAAGCTCTGCACGACCTGGGAGAGTGAGCAATGGATGGTTGCCGGAACGACTCTCAGGGAATCGCCAGCCAGCATCATAGCCACCTCCTTGCAGCCGGTTCTGCAGGCCAGCAATTCGGTGTGTCCGGGAAATTTATAGCCAGCCTGATTTAGTGAAAATTTGGAGATGGGGCAGGTTACCATGGCGCGCAATTCACCTGCAAGACACAGCTCGATTGCTTTTTCCACGTAGGAAGCCATGGCTACCGAGGTGGCAGGAGTCGGCGACCCGAAGGAAAAGGACTCCTTGGCCAGAGACGAGACGCAGAAGACGTTGAGGCAGCCGTCGGCGACCTCCTTTCCAGGCGTCCAGGCTCTGATGTCGACGGACAGAGCGAGCAGTTCGCAGATCTTTTCGAGAACGTTGCTGTCGCCGATGATGACGATCGGCTCCCGCTGATCCCGGCTGCGGTCCAGATAAAACTTGACGATCAGTTCTGGGCCGATGGAAGCCGGGCAGCCCATGGTGATGCCGATTGGTGCGTTGTCGTGTGCCTGGATATTCATTATTGCTGAGCCCCTGGGGAGGCGGTGCCGCTGGTCACGGTGCCTCAAAAGCACCTGCGATATGAGTGATGTCCGGAACTGGCCGGTCACAGACCACTCCGATTACATCAAACCGTACAGGTGCATCCAGCAGTTCGTTACTGCTCAGATAGATGAGCGCGGTGCGGCTGATCTGCAGCTGTTTGCGCCTGGTCACCGCTTCGATAGGATGACCGAATTCACGGTTTTGTCTGGTCTTCACTTCGACAAACACATAGGTGTCACCGTCTCTGCAGATAATATCAATTTCACAGCTTTTCTGCCGATAATTTCGTGCGACAAGGCGAAATCCTCTGGACAGGAGATATTCGGCAGCGATATCCTCACCTCGTTTTCCGAGGTACAGCCGTTTTCTCGACAAACTCTTTTACTCCCTTGAAACTGTAGCGGTGCACCGGGCAGGGTCCGTGATCGCGGATGGCCTGTCGATGTTCGCTGGTGGGATAGCCCTTGTTGGCCCTGAAGTTGTAGCCGGGATAGCGCCCATGGAACTCGTCCATTATCTCGTCTCGGGTGATCTTGGCTACTATCGAGGCGGCGCCGATCGAGGCCGACCTGGCATCGCCCTTGATCAGCGTTTCCTGAGGGGTGGTGATCAACAGCTTCTGGTTGCCGTCCACCAGCACGAAGTCTGGCTCTGATCCGGTCTTGCTCAAATCGGCCAATGACTGCTTCATGGCCAGCAGCGAAGCCTGGAGAATATTTATTTCATCGATCTTACGAGGAGAGACGATGCCGACGCCTATGCGGGCGCCAATCTCGTCGAGATAACCCCGCAGATCATAGCGCTGGGAAACCGTTGTCTGTTTGGAATCGCAAAAAGGAGAGTGGTCGGCATCGGGGGGGAGAATGACCGAAGCAGCCACCACCGGTCCCGCAAGAGGGCCCCGACCTGCCTCATCGGTGCCCGCAATTTTCTTAAAGCCGCGCTGGCGCAACAGTCGCTCGAACTGGAAGGTGTCATCCGGGTCGAATTTGCCTGACAGCAATAGCCGCATCGGTTCGGACGGCCGGACCGTGCCTGCGGTGCTGCAGCAGGTCCGGCCAGAAGGAGGATGCGCTCGAATTAGCGAATACCGCGTTCCCGGATGCGCGCTGCCTTGCCACGGCGTTCACGCAGGTAGTAGAGGCGGGAGCGCCTAACCCTGCCGCGCGATACCAGTTCGATCTTTTCGATGCGGGGGTTGTGCAGGGCGAAGGTTTTCTCCACACCGACGCCGTGGGATACTTTCCTGACAGTGTAGGAGGCGTCCATTTCACCGCGCTTGCGCTTGATGACAACGCCCTGGAAGACCTGAATACGCTCCTTGCTGCCTTCGATAATGCGGATGTGCACCTTTATGGTATCGCCCGGACGGAATTCGGGATGATCGTAGCGCATCTGTTCCTGATTTATTTTGTTGATTATCGGATTCATGATGGTAACCCTTGTGTGTGAGTTTCGGCCACCTTGAAAAGACAATTTTCAAGGTACCCATAATACTAATATACCTAGGCTATATTCTTAAAAGTTAAATAATCTTCTCTGTCACCCAGCAGCCTGTCCAAAATGATCGATACCGCCGAGCGCACCGACAGGTGATTGTAGTCCGAATGTCTGCCGATCGGCGGCAGCACTGCATCGGCTCTGTTCATCACTTCCGGCGTCAGACCGTGTGCCGTCCCAAAGAGCAGCAGCACCGGCGCTATCTTCCTGTCGAGGTGAGCTCGCAGCTCCCCGTATCCCATCTGCGCAGCCTGCGGCTTCGCGCTGGTCGCCACTACCAGAGGCTCCTGACCAAGCCGGCGCTGCATATCTTCGACGATGGCCTCGAAACCGACCACCGGCCTGACAATGGCCAAGGCCTCACCTCTTGCCGGGTTGGCAGAGGCGCCGTGCCCGTTTTTCCAGTGCTCGGTAATTTCTCCGATCAATTCAAGCTGATCTTCATAGGGGGTGGCGACGTAGTAGTCATGCACCCCGTAGGTCCGAGCCGCTCTGCTGATATCGTGCAGGTCCAGATTGGTTACTGCCGAGCCGATCCTCTCCCCCCGTTTGTTGAGCACCGGGTGGTGAAGCAGGGCGATGGCCAGGTCGTGAGTCTGCATGGTGGTGGACTTTTCCAGCCTCAGCCGGTCCGGACCTTCAGGCCGTGGGCCTCGAGCAGCCTTTTTTCCTTCTCGGTAAAGGAGGCTGCCGCTTTTACCAGCAGATCGGGCCGTCGTTCCTTGGTTCTCCGCACCGATTCAATGAAGCGGTACTCTTCGATGCGTCTATGATCGCCGCTGAACAGAATTTCCGGTACCTCCATATCCTCGAACACCCGGGGCCGGGTATATTGCGGATGCTTCAGCAGGCTGCTGCTGAAAGTGTCATTGGCCGCCGAATCCGAGCACCCGAGCACGCCTGGAAGTAACCTGGTCACACCATCCACCACCATCAGCGCCGGCAGCTCGCCACCGCTGAGGATGAAATCACCCACCGAGATTTCGTCATCCACATACTTACTCCTGAACCGCTCATCCACCCCTTCGTAGCGGCCGCAGACCAGAATCAGCTGTTGCTCACGGGCAAGTGTCGTCGCCGTCTCTTGATCGAATCTGCGCCCCTGGGGGCTAAGCAGGATGACGCGTCTGTCCCGGACCTGCTCCCGGCAGCTTTTTCGCACGGCCAAGCTCAGCGGTTCCGGAGTCATGACCATTCCTGCGCCGCCGCCGAACGGGCGGTCATCGGTGGTCCGGTGCCGATCGTTGGTGAAATCCCGGAGATTGACTGTCTCGATCTCCACCTTGCCCTGTTTTCTTGCCCTGGCCACTATGCCGTCCTGCAGGCAGGCTTCGACAAGCAGCGGGAAAATGGTCACGATGGAAAAAATCATCAGCGGGCCCTCGAACAATCAGGCTCTGTTGATGTCGAGCAGCCCCGGCGGCGGATCTATGACCAGCTTGGACTCCTGGCGGTCAACGATCATTTCCTCCACGAGAGGGATGAGGATTTCCTCCTCTTCGTTCATCACGATCATGAGTGGATGCGCACCCGTGTGGCTGACCATCTCGACTGTACCAACAGGCCGGCCGTCCACCGTTACCACCACGAGACCGACCAGCTCCCTGCCATACACTTTGTCGGCCTGCGCAGGGCGGTCTTGCCGGTTGCAGAGCACACCCATGCCCGCGGTCAGATCTGCTTCACTCTTACTGTCAATGGTATCAAGTTTGAGGATGACCTGCGTGCCCTGGGTCCGCCCCCTGACGATGTCGAGCAGGTCGGTCATCCGGCCGTCAGCTGCTACGAGGGCAACACGGCCGTAGGTTTCAAATTCTTCTGCTGGTCCCTGCAGCGGCAGCACTTTGATCTCTCCCTTGAGACCGTGGGACCTGGTCACTCTGCCGACGAGATCAAACTTGTCGGCCGGGTATGGGTACTGCGGGGCCATGGCACGCTGGAGCTATTCCAGGATGTCGAGCCGCGATTTCTTGTTGTTCCGCGCCGCAGAAGCTGACAGAATCGAGCGCATGGCCCGGGCCGTCCGCCCCTGTTTACCTATTACCTTGCCGAGATCTTCCTGGGCCACGGTCAACTCGATGTTGATCATGTCACCGTTTTCGTTTTCCACGACTTTGACCTGGTCGGGGTTATCGACGAGGGCTTCAGCTATGTGCGCCACCAATTCTTTCATGGGTTACTCGGCTGCCACCGCGGCCTTTTTGATCAAACTCTTGACCGTGGTCGAAGGCAGCGCGCCTTTGCCCAGCCAGTCCTGCAGCTTGCGGTCGTTGATGTCGATCTTGGCAGGCTCCTGCAGTGGATCGTAAGTGCCGACGATATCAAGAAATTTACCGTCGCGAGGACTCTCGCTGTCGGCCACGACAATACGGTAAAAGGGTTGTTTCTTCCTGCCGAGCCTTGTCAATCTGATTCGAACTGCCATTAGTATTCTGACCTCCAGTGTTGGCTGTACGGATCGGTCTCCGTACAGTGTTATCTTCTCATTCCCTTGGGGACTTTTCTACGTTTTCTGCCGGTCATGACACCCGGTTTGCCCCGCATTTTTTTCAACATCTTAAGCATTGCCGAATAACTTTTCAGTACCCGGTTCACTTCGGCCACCGATGTGCCGGAGCCGGCGGCAATCCGCTGCCGGCGGCTGGCATCGATAATCCGGTGATTTTTTCGTTCCTTGAGGGTCATTGAACGGATTATAGCTTCGGTCTTGGCCAACTCTTTTTCATCGGGCTGGGGGGCATCCTTGAGCTGCTTGAGCTTGTTGATGCCCGGCACCATTCCCATAATCTGCTCAAGCGAACCCATCTTCTTGATCTGCTGGATCTGGTCGAGAAAATCTTCGAGGGTGAATTCGTTGCGCTTGAGCTTCTTGGCGATCTTATCCGCCTCTTTCTTGTCGACTACTTCCTCAGCCTTTTCAATCAGCGTCAGCACATCGCCCATGCCGAGAATCCGGGAGGCGGTGCGGTCGGGATGAAAGATCTCCAGGGCATCCAGCGCTTCTCCGACCCCCACGTACTTGATGGGCTTGCCGGTTACCCGCTTGATGGAAAGGGCGGCACCCCCGCGGGCGTCGCCTTCCATCTTGGTCAGGATGACGCCCGAGATTTCGAGATCCTGATTGAACTTGTCGGCGACCGTCACCGCGTCCTGCCCTGTCATTGCATCGGCCACGAAGAGGACTTCGGACAGATTTACAGCGGTCTGAATTTCCTTGAGTTCGTCCATCAGTGCTTCATCAACATGAAGCCGGCCGGCGGTATCGATGATCAGGGTGTCGTAACTCTTCTCCTGGGCTACGGCAGCGGCCTGAATGCAGATGTCTACCGGTTTGAGATCCGTGGTCGACGGATGAACCGGGACATCGAGCCGCTCTCCCAGCACCTGTAACTGTTCAATGGCAGCGGGACGGTACACGTCGGCAGGAACCAGGTAGACTTTGCGGCCTTTCTTTTTGAGCTGGGCCGCCAGCTTGCCCGAGGTGGTGGTTTTACCAGAACCTTGCAGTCCGGCCAGCATGATGGCCGCCGGCTGATGTCCATCCAAGCGAATATGTTCAGTGTTGCCACCCAGCAGTTCAACCAGTTCTTCATGGACTATTTTGATGACCTGCTGCCCCGGCGAAAGCTTTTGGGAAACTTCCCGGCCGACGGCCTTCTCGGTAACCGTGTCAACGAAGTCTTTAGCTACCCTGTAGTTGACATCGGCTTCCAGAAGGGCCATACGCACTTCACGCATCGCCTCTTTGATGTTGTCCCCGGTGAGAACACCATGGCCCCTGAGCTTTTTAAATACTCCCTCGAGCCTGTCTGTCAGGTTTTCAAACATGTATTGTGGGTATCCTGGTTTTTGTTGCGACCTCTGGCTCAGCGCAAGAGGGTAATCACGCCGTGCCCCGGACAAAAGGGGAGGCGGTAATTAAAAAAATCAAAAGACAGCAAATGTACTTCGATTCGACCAATAAGTCAAGCAGGTAACGGCCGAGCGCAAAAATCTCTGCCACGCAGGCCTACTTTTTCTTAAAGCCATGCAGAGGCAGGTAAATAATCACGGCGGGCAGAAACAGAAAAACGATGACAACCCAGAAGTATTTTCTCCACCAGCTGGAGAATGAGCGGCTCAAGATATCCCTCAATACCACGAAGAGCAGGCCCGCGTTAACAGCGATGCCCAGCAGTGCCAGGGGCAGAAGATATTTTATCTCCCGTGCTGAAGGAAACAACAGCAAAAACAAGATCATGCCGGCGAGGTAACAGATGGCCATGGCAGAATAGATCTTTTCACTGGTGCTCATGGGTGCTCGGAACTGGTATGCATGGTTGTTCGCCCGGTCTGATCCAAAAAGCAGGCGGCATGGAGGTGGGGGCCGATGAATAATTATTGAGCCATTTGCAAAACGATCTTTTCACCCAACCTCTGCCTTATGCTCAAAACTTTATCCTCGGAATATCAATCATATGCCTTTGGTAAAATTTCTCGCATGGTTTGATTTTGAACGAAAATCTTAGTTTTGCAAGGGCTCTATTGATTCGAAAAAAATTTCTCCAGCAGTTCGCTTCGCCACCCCGCGGTAAACTTTTCCGGCAGACGCCCCTTGTTTTTTCGCTGCTGTTTGACCAGTTGTTTAAAGTCTGAATTATTGCCCACGATATGCGGGTCGATTCCCTGGGTTCGGTGGATCCGGTCGAGAAATGCCAGCAATCGCTCGTAAGTCGATCTCTCTGCCGCACTGAGCCTGATACGCCTGATGACCTCGGGCAGATCCCTCTCGCTGACGCACAATCCTTCCCGGATCCCGGCAACCAGGAGATCGCCGTAGCGCTGCATCTTATTAGCCGAGAGCAGATGCAACTGGGTCAGCGCGGAGACGGAATCAGGACGCTCCCTGGCCAGGGCCAATAACTCCTTATCTTTGATTATGTGTCCCCGGGGGCGGTTGCGGTTCCGTGCCTCTGTCTCTCTCCAGCCAGCCAGAGCACGAAGGATCGCCAAACCTCGGCGATCAAGGGAGCCGCTTCCTTTGATTTTGAGATAGCGCTGCTCATCTGCAGGAAGATCGTAGGCTTGCGGGAGGCAGAGTAGTTCCAGTTCCTGGTGCAGCCAGTTCTTGATTTCAGGAACAATAATTCTGGTCAGCAACAAGACACGCAGAGCCCTGAGGTAGCGAACGTCATCCAGAGCATAGTCGATCTGTGCATGATCAAGGGGCCGTTTAAGCCAATTGGTACGGGTCTCGGTTTTAGGCAGATCGATGTCGAGGAGATCACTAATGAGATCGGCTAGAGATATGGTTGAGGAAAGTCCGGAAAAACCTGCCGCGACCCTGGTGTCGAATACATTGCGGGGAACGACTCCGGTTACGCGGTTGAGAATTACCAGATCCTGCGGTGCGTCATGCAGAATTTTGACCACATGCGGGTCCCCGAGCAGCCTGCCCAGCGGGGTAAAATCGTCAATAGCAAGTGGATCAATGAGAAAGCACTCCTCATCGGACAGGGCCAGCTGAATCAATCCAAGCCTGGGATAATAGGTGCGCTCCCAGATGAATTCGGTGTCGAGGCCGACGCAATCGGTGGTGCAGGCTCTCTCAATGAGGGCAGTAAATTCTTTGACGTGTGTGATCATACGGATTCGGTCGGTCGATACCCAAAGTACAATAAATAGGCAGGTGCATGCCCCAAAAATGGCACCCGGGCACATTGTCTGGCCAAGCTGTAATAAAATAAACAGCGCACCGCAACAGTTTCTTTTTACTGCCAGCGCGGCGCGCAGGTTTAAATGCCTGCACCACCTTTGGACTGGTCGGCCGGCTGATATTTGTAGTATACTTCCGAGGCGCAGTTCAACAAGCCGAAGTGGGCTTCTGCCATAGGACACCATGCTGAGCTATATCATAAAACGCATATTGCTGATGGTCCCGACCCTGTTCGGCATCATGCTGATCACCTTCACGGTGACCCAGTTCGTTCCCGGCGGCCCGGTTGAGAGAATGGTCGCTGAAATAGAGGGTCAGGGCCAGGCTGGCGGGGAGGCGGCCTCTTCAGCATCAGCCTATCGCGGCGACATGGGGCTCGACCAGGAACGACTCGACCTCCTCAAAAAGCTCTATGGCTTCGATAAGCCGCCCCTGACCCGATTTCTGCAGATGATGGGCAACTATCTGCGCTTCGACCTCGGCTCATCTTACTACTACCAAAGAGATGTGGTCGATTTAGTGATTTCGCGGATGCCGGTGTCCATGAGCCTGGGGCTCTGGACATTTCTGATCGTCTATGGCGTCTGTATTCCCCTGGGTATTGCCAAGGCCGTAAGGGACGGCAGCGGTTTCGACGTGGCCAGCAGCACGGTGATTCTGGTGGGCTATGCCATTCCCGGATTCGTTTTGGGCATCACCCTGATCGTACTTTTCGGCGGCGGCAGTTTCTGGTCGATATTCCCACTTCGGGGGCTGGTTTCCGACAATTGGTCGGAATTGAGTTGGGCTGCCAAAATTCTCGATTACCTCTGGCATATGGTGCTGCCGATTTTTTCCAGCGCCGTCGGCAGTCTGGCGGTGATGACCATGCTGACCAAGAACTCCTTTCTCGAAGAAATCGGCAAGCAATATGTGCTCACCGCCCGGGCCAAGGGGCTCGAGGAACGGACTGTCATGTTCAAACACGTATTTCGAAATGCCATAATTCCTATCATCACCGGATTTCCCGGATACTTTATTGCCGCGTTTTTCACCGGCAGCCTGTTGATCGAAACGATTTTTTCCCTCGAGGGCATGGGGCTTCTGGCCTATCAGTCGGTACTCAACCGAGATTACCCGGTAGTGCTTGGAACACTTTATTTTTTTACCATCATCGGGTTGGTGGGCAGGCTTCTATCCGATCTCAGCTATGTCGTAGTCGACCCCCGCATAAGTTTTAGCCGTGTCGAGTTCTAACGGATCCAAAGCAGTGCTAGTCGACCGGACCGTGTCCCCGGCCCGGAGAAAGTGGCAGCGCTTCAGAAAAAATAAAAGGGGCTTCTACAGTCTGGTAATTTTTTTGGTGCTCTTTGTCTTCAGCCTCGCGGCGGAGTTGATCAGCAACGATAAACCTTTTTTCGTCGTTTATCAGGGTGAGTACTATTTCCCGATTTTCAGGGTTTACCCAGAAACCACATTTGGCGGTATTTTCGAGACCGAGGCCGATTACAAGGACCCGTTCTTCATTGAACTCATGCAGGAGGACCAGAATCGGGCCTTTTTTCCCCCCAACCGGCACAAATACGACACCATCAATTACGCGCTCGATGTACCGGTACCCTCACCGCCGACCAGGGAAAACATACTCGGCACCGATGACAGGGGCCGAGACGTATTCGCTCGACTGCTCTATGGATTTCGCCTGTCGATTTTATTTGGTCTGGCGCTGACCGCCGTTGGCACGATAATCGGCATCATCTGCGGGGCTCTGCAAGGCTATTTCGGGGGACGGACCGATCTTTTTTTTCAGCGCTTTATTGAAATCTGGGGTTCGATGCCGGAGCTCTACCTGCTGATAATTTTCGCCTCGATTTTCAAACCCAGCGCGCTGCTGCTCCTGGTGCTGCTTTCATTGTTCAGCTGGATGGGTTTGTCCGACTATGTGAGGGCCGAGTTTCTGCGGGGCAGAAATATGGACTATGTGCGAGCGGCCCAGGCACTGGGGGTAAGCAATGCGGTAATCATGTACCGGCACCTGCTGCCCAACGGCATGACCCCGGTGGTGACTTTTCTGCCGTTCAGGATGTCAGCCTCCATTCTGGCGCTCACCAGTCTTGACTTTCTCGGCCTCGGAGTGCCTCCTACAACACCCAGTCTAGGGGAGCTTTTGGCCCAGGGGAAAGCCAACATCGACGCCTGGTGGCTGTCGCTTTCCACATTTGCGGTACTGGTGGGCAGCCTGATCCTGCTTATTTTCATAGGTGAGGCCTTGAGAGAGGCCTTTGATCCCCGCACAATATAAGGGGGTGGTCCTTTCGCGCCGGTGTGTGGGCGGGTCGTTTCGGGGCCGCTCCGAGCGCTGACAATGATTGACTTTCGCCTTATATATCGTATTATTTGCTGGCCTGTTAAACAGACCAATCGGTGGATCAGGCGGGGCTGCGCTGAGAGTGGTGGAGGCCCTGCTCAAGAGGGGTGAATAAAATTGATCACTACTATACTTTTGATGGAGAATTGCGATAGAATTGAATGACGTTTCGCAAAACTTTAGTGATCGTGAGGGGCAAATTGAAAAGGTTCTCAATCGGGTCATGCGTACTGCGCTTTTAATAATTTCACTCGTGCTGCTCATGGTGCTGCCCAGCCTTACGGTGCGGGCCGAAACGCCGGTGGGCGGCTTGGGCATAGAGATTGACCCCAGCACGGAAAACCCTTATCCGGATCTGCTGGGCAGCGATGAGGGCGGAACCGCGCCCGACCTGCTCGACGATGAACCCTACATTCGCTCGCCGGAGGAGCTGCTTGGTGATCCAATTTTTGAAGATGATTTTTCCTTCGAAGACCCTTCACCTAAAATCAATGATCCCCTTGAGCCTCTGAACCGGGCGATCTTCGTATTCAATGACAAGGTTTATTTCTGGGTTTTTAAACCGACCAAGAATGCTTATTCCTATGTTCTACCCGATGATATCAGGCGCAGTATCGGTAATGCGTTTGCCAATATTGCCGCACCTATCAGGTTTCTCAACAATGTTCTGCAGGGAGAATTCAAGGATGCCGGCGTGGTCTTGAGCCGTTTTGCGATCAACACCACACTCGGAGTTTTCGGATTCGGCGATCCCGCCTACGTGGATTTTGGTCTCGAACCCCGGCTCGCGGATTTTGGACAGACTCTGGGCAAATGGACGATAGGCGAGGGTATCTACCTCTGCCTGCCGTTTCTGGGGCCTTCCAATGTAAGGGATTCGGTGGGCTTCCTGGGAGATGTGTACATGCATCCGGTGCCCTATGCGAGCCAGAGCTTTACCTTCGACATGGCATATCTGGCGACCAGCAGGGTCAATCTGCTGTCGATAAGTCCCGATGTCTATGAGGAGCTCAAAAGGATATCGCTTGATCCCTATGTGGCGGCGCGCCAAGGCTATTACGACTATCGCCGCTCCATCATCGCACCTTGACTGTCCAACACGATACTATCAATCTATGGTGAATCATGAAACGACTTGTGATAACAACCTGCATACTATTGCATCTCGCCTTCGCCGGATCGACTGCAATAGCTGACGACCACAGCCCTACGGCACAACTGCAGCCGCTTATAGATCAGCTGATTGAGGTTCTCGATGATGAAGCGCTGAAGGGAGATGCGCAGCGAGAGCCGAGAAGAAGCAAGATCATGGAGATTATTGCCAGAGGCTTTGATTTCAGGGAAATGTCGAGGCGGGTGCTGGGCAAAACCTGGGACGACCTTTCTGAGGAGCAAAGAGACTATTTTGTCTCCCAATTCACCAAATTGCTGGAAAACGTCTATATCGGCAAGCTCGAAACCTATGGTGGACAGACGGTCGATTTCGTGGCCGAGAGAATAAAAGGCAAGCGGGCCCAAGTGACGACCCTGGTGCCTTATGAAGATTCGAAGATCCCAATCCACTACATCATGCAGCGGGAACTGGATAACTGGATGGTGTATGATATCAATATCGAGGGGGTGAGCCTGGTGCGTAACTATATGGAGCAGTTCAGGACCATCTTACAAAAAGAGCAGTATGACGGCTTGATTAAGATTATCGAAGAGAAAAACAACTCTTTTGCCCAGGAAAAGAGCGCAGGTTGAAACGTCGGGCGCGGCTTTCTCCTGTGGCGACCACACCATACTGGATGTATCCGGGTCCCGAAGCGCGGGTGCTTAGCGATCCTTGTTTCGAGCCGCTCGATTCGGGGAGACTGGCTGGGCAAATGCCCAGCACCTCTGACACAAGATCAGGCAGCGGCCCTTCAGCTGTGTGCTTGTTCTGTCAAGGTTTCTGACCAAGGTGGTAGAGCGAGTATCAGGCCTTGCCAACCGGACAATTTTTTTCTAGCTTTTTCCAGTTATATTAATTATTGTTGATCGTTTAGCCGCTTGTCTTTGGGAGTTTCTCTGGGTGACGGGAATCGTAGCTTGAAGATTTTATTTTCTGATCTCCAACAGTCGGAAACGACGTATCCGCTGCTCGATGATGGCTGGTTCCCGAGTGAGGAAATCACCGTGGTTGATGGCCCATCCGGACAGACAATCGCGGCTCTCACCGGCAGCAGTGAAGCTGTGGTCAAAGGAGAGATGAGATGTACGATCCTCTCTTCCTGCGATCGCTGCTGCACGGAGGTTAAACTCAAACTTGCTGCAGATTTTGTCTATGTCTGCATGGTCGGCAGCGAGGAATATGAGCCAGGGCGCCAGGAAACTGAGTGGTGCGAAGAAGATTACAATAGACTGTACCTGAAGGAACCGGTTGTTGATCTGGGTCCGTTGTACCGCGAACAGGTGTTTCTGAGTATCCCCCCGCAAATTCTTTGTGATGAGTCGTGTCGGGGGCTGTGTCAGAGTTGTGGAACGGATCTGAACAAGACCAGGTGTGAGTGCGAACAGGTTGAGAACGAATCACCGTTCGCGGTGCTGCGCCAGTTAAAAGATCGCTGAATCGGTTTTGTATAACGGAGGAAATCATGGCATTACCAAAAAGAAGACATTCACGCTCGCGAACTCGCAAGAGACGTTCTCATCACGCACTGAACCCACCTGCATTGTCCATCTGCCAGGATTGCGGTGAACCCAAAGAGCCGCATAAACTCTGCGGCAGCTGCGGTAAATACAATAAATCATCCGTATACGTCATCGATTCCGAAGTATAGGGGCTCACCGTGCAGATCGCCCTGGATGCTATGGGTGGCGACCTTGGCCCACAGGAACTGATCAGCGGCGCACTATTGGCTGTTGAACGGCATGACCTGAGAATTACTCTGGTCGGAGATGAACAGGTAGTGCAGGACCATCTGCAGTCCATTTCGGCCAGCAAGACGCTGCTCGATCGAATGGACATCGTTCACGCCCCCACCGTGGTTGATATGGACGAGAATCCTGTGGACGCGATTCGCAGGAAAAAGGATTCTTCAATCATGGTCGCCTTTGATCTGGTTAAATCCGGCCAAGCAACCGCCGCAGTAAGCGCGGGCAATTCGGGGGCGACCCTGGCTGCCGGGGTCAGAAAGCTGGGCCGTCTGAAAAATGTGGCCCGTCCCGGCCTGGCGTCTACTTTTCCCACCCTGAAGGGGCCGGTGGTGATTATGGATATTGGCGCCAATGTCGAGTGTCGGCCCGTGCATCTCTACCAGTTCGGGGTCATGGCCACGGCCTTTTCCAATCTCTACAATGTTGACAAGCCCAGGGTCGGCCTGTTGACCATTGGCGAGGAATCGGGCAAGGGCAACACCCTCATCAAGGAAGCTTACAATCTGCTGGATCGAAGCAGCCTTAACTTTATCGGCAATGTGGAGGGAAGGGACGTATTTCAGGGCGATGTCGACGTGGTCGTCTGCGACGGATTTGTCGGTAATATAGTCTTGAAGATCAGTGAAGGGCTGGCTGAGGCGACCATGAAAATGCTGCGCGAAGAAATCTTGAAATCGACGCTGGCCAAAGTCGGTTATTTCCTCGCCCGTCCGGCCTTTAACAAGTTCAAGAGGCGCGTCGACTATGCCGAATATGGGGGCGCCCCGTTGCTGGGCATAAAAGGTATCGGCATCGTCTGCCATGGCAAGTCCAGTGCCCTGGCAATAAAAAATGCAATAATCGGTGCCGCTGAAATGGATCGCTTGAAACTCAACGATGTCATCGCCGGTGATCTCGCCAAAGGCGTCGACGCCGTCACTGCAGGTATATAATGGGAACGATCATTCTTGGCACAGGCTCGTGTCTGCCCAGTCGGGTGATGTCCAACGTCGAGCTTGAATCCATCGTCGACACCAGTGATGAGTGGATTAGAACCAGAACCGGAATAGAAAACCGGCGCATTGGCGGAACCGGCGAAAAGACCTACCAATTAGCTGCGTCGGCTGCCCGCAATGCACTTGAGATGGCACAGGTGGACGCTGAAGAAATCAAGCTTCTGGTGGTCGGCACTGTGAGCTCCCACATGCTCATGCCTTCCTGCGCCTGTTATGTGCAAAATGAAATCGGCGCCGCAAGCGCTTTTGCCTATGATCTCAATGCCGCCTGCTGCGGTTTTCTCTATGGACTCGATGCCGGCGACCGTTATGTGCGCACGGACACTAAGTCCAAGGTTCTGATCATCGGGGCGGAAACCCTCTCCTCCCGGGTTAACTGGCAGGATAGAAACACCTGTATCCTGTTCGGTGACGGGGCCGGCGCGGCTGTACTCGGCCACAGCGACAACTCAGAGAGAAAAATAATAGGCACCAACCATCGCTCCGACGGCGGCCTCTGGGATCTGCTTTACATGCACAATGCTCCAAGCCAGAATCCAGACCTGCTGGTTGAAGACAATCCCGGAGCCCACATTATCATGGAGGGCAGAGAAATTTTCAAGCATGCGGTGAAGGCAATGGAGGAAGCAATTTTCGGCCTGTTTAAAAAAACGGGGCTGAGTATCGACGATGTCGATGTGATGATTCCCCATCAGGCCAATTTCCGGATTTTGAATAAGTTACTGGAGCGGTTGGAGATACCGCGGGAAAAAGTTGTGCTCAACGTCATGCACTACGGCAACACCTCGGCCGCCTCGATCCCGATTGCACTGGATGAAGCCAACCGGGCAGGAAGAATAGAACCGGGCAGCACGGTTCTGTTCTGTTCGTTCGGAGGTGGATTAACATGGGGAGCCACCCTTCTTAGCTGGTAAACAGGAGAACAGAGATGGACCGTTTTCTCACCGAAGAACAGCAGATGATCGTCGATATCGCCAGACAGATAACCGACGAACTGATTATTCCACAGCGGGCCGAGCTTGATGAAAAGCATGAGTTTCCGCGCCAGATATTGAAAGCCATGGCCCAGGCCGATCTTTTCGGTCTGCCGATTCCCGAAGCTTACGGCGGATTTGGGGGCAGTTGCCTGGACATCAGCCTGGCACTGGAGGAATTCGGCCGCGGCTGCATCGGTGTTGGAACCGCGTTTGCCGCCAGTGCACTGGGTGCTTATCCGATTATGATCGGCGGCTCGGAAGAAATGAAAGAGAAATATCTCCCCGATGTAGCCTCTGGAGAGAAATTTGCCGCCTTTGGTCTTACCGAGGCTAATGCCGGGTCCGATGCCTCGGGTATCCAGACCACTGCTGTGCTGGACGGCGAAGAGTGGGTGTTGAATGGCACCAAGCAGTGGATCACCAACGGAGGAGAAGCGCAGATATACACTGTGGTGGCGATGACCGACAAGAGCAGGGGGCCGCGCGGCGCCTCGATCTTCGTAGTTGAGGAAGGCGATCCCGGATTTTCCTGCGGTCTCAAAGAAAAGAAGATGGGTATCCGTACCTCATCGACCACCGAGCTGATTTTCAAAGATTGCCGAATTCCTGCCGACCGAATTGTGGGTCGCAAGGGCACCGGATTCATCACGGTTATGAAGACGCTGGACTCAAGTCGACCGGGTATCGCCGCCTTAGGCGTCGGGTTGGCTCAGGGCGCTCTCGACATGGCCGTCACCTACGCCAAACAGAGGGAACAGTTCGGCAAGCCGATCATCAGCTTCCAGGCAGTTCAGCATATGCTGGCCGATATGGCCACCCAGCTGGAGGCCGCCAGGGCGCTCACTTATGCTGCCGCCAGGCACATCGATGCCCATCCCAAGGATATGTCCAAGGCCTCGTCCATGTGCAAGGTCTATGCCACCGATGTGGCAATGAAAGTAGCCACGGACGCGGTGCAGGTCATGGGCGGTTATGGGTATATGTGTGAGTATCCGGCCGAAAAGATGATGCGCGACGCCAAAATCCTGCAGATCTATGAAGGCACCAACCAGGTGCAGCGCAATGTCATCGGCCAGGAGCTGAACAAGGAATACAACCGCTAAGGGCTCGAAATGATTCGACAGGCAGCCGCTCTAGCTGCCTGCACTCCGATTTTCTCCAGCGAGACACAGGTTGCAGATGAAAATAATTGTATGCATCAAGCAGGTACCCGATGCCAAGGATGTCCGGCTCGACCCAGAGACCAACACCCTGGCCCGGGAGGGGGTTGAGTCGATCATGAACCCCTATGATCAGCATGCCCTTGAAGCCGGGGTCGGCCTGAAGGAAACCGTCGGCGGCGAGGTGACGGTGATCAGCATGGGCCCTCCCCAGGCTGAAGAGGTGCTGCGCCAGGCCATCGCCTGCGGGGCTGATAGCGGCGTACTGGTGTCGGATCGAAGCTTTGCCGGGGCTGATACCTGGGCCACCTCCTACACTCTGGCCAAAGCGATTACCACGCTGGGCGACTACGACATGATCATCTGCGGCAAACAGGCAATTGACGGAGATACGGCCCAGGTGGGTCCGGGGCTGGCGATGCGGCTTGGCATCCCTTACGCGACTTGCATTCAGAAGATACGCACGGCCGAGAACTCGGCCATTGTCATGGAACGGATGATGGACGACGGCTATGATGTGCTCAGATCGGGGTTTCCTCTGTTGATCAGCGTGGTCAAAGACATTAACCAGCCGCGCGTACCCTCATTGAAAGGCAAAATGAAGGCCAAGAAGGCAGAGATCAGGGTCCTCAGTGCCGACGATATAGGGGCCGACCCAGCCTGTATCGGTCTTCCCGGTTCTCCTACCCAGGTCGTCAAGGTCTTTCCCCCGGAACCGCGCGGGGAACAAGCCATCTTAACCGGCACTGTCGAGGAGCAGGTCGAGCAGTTGGTCGATAGACTCAAGCCCTATCTGGTTTAACAGGAAGTTACTATGCTACGTATTGATGAAAAGCTCTGCATAGGTTGCGGCATTTGTGAAGAACAATGTCCATTCGGGGCCATCGAAGTAGTTGACGGTCTTGCCGTGGTCGGAGAAAGCTGCAATCTCTGTGGAGCTTGTGTCGAGGCCTGCGATGTTGAAGCCATGGCGATCGACGACAGCGGTGCCAGAACAGTACAGTATGCTCTCGATTCCTATAAAGGGATGTGGGTTTTCTGCGAGAGTGTCAGTGGGCAGATGGCACCGGTTGCCACTGAGCTGCTCGGTATCGGCCGGTCCTTTGCGGACGACAGAAATGCCCTTCTCAGTGCGGTGCTAATGGGGCATCAGACAGGCGACTGCGCAGAAAAACTGATCGGTCACGGGGCCGACCTGGTCTATCGGGTGGATGATCCGGCCGTGGAGTTGTTCACCGACGATGTCTATGAGAAAGTTCTCTCCGATTTGATCATCACCCATAAACCCGAGGTGGTTCTCGCCGGCGCGACGGCCATCGGCCGGTCCTTCATTCCGGGAGTGGCGACCACCGTGGATGCCGGTTTGACTGCAGATTGCACCCGGCTGGAGATCAGACAGGAAGACGGCATATTGCTGCAGACCAGACCGGCTTTTGGAGGCAACATCATGGCCACCATTGTCTGTCAGGACACCCGACCACAGATGGCCACCGTACGCCCCAAGGTGATGAAGGAACTGCCATTTGACGCCGGGCGGAGTGGTGAAATTATCGATATCACCCCCTCTGCGGAGCAGCTCACCAGCCGCATTGAGGTGCTCGAGTCGGTCAGTGAACAGCAGAGCAAAGTGAATATCCAGGAGTCTGACATCCTGGTCTCCGGGGGCAGGGGACTTGAAAACGAAAAAGGTTTCAAACTGCTCGCCAAGCTCGCTGAAGCATTGGGGGCTAAGGTCTCGGCCTCGAGAGCGGTGGTCGATGCCGGCTGGATTCCTTATCCCCACCAGGTGGGCCAGACAGGGAAGACCGTAGCGCCGAAGCTCTATATCGCCTGTGGCATTTCCGGTGCAATCCAGCATGTGGCCGGCATGCAGTCTTCGGAGACCATCGTGGCCATTAACCGGGATGCTGATGCACCGATTTTCAAAGTGGCCGATTTCGGTGTGGTGGGTGACCTCTATGAAGTCATACCCAAACTAATCGATAAGATAGAGGAGAAACGCGGCCAATGACAGATCAGGGGAAAATCGCCGTCGTTACCGGCGGCAGCAGGGGAATAGGCAGGGCCATAAGTGCCCGATTGGGGAGCATGGGCTGCTTTGTCTGGGTAAATTACGTGAGTCGTCCTGAAGCTGCACAAGAAACCGTCGATTTGATCAAAGAAGCGGGTGGTCAGGGGCAGGTCGTACAGTTCGACGTGGCCGATTTCGATCAGGTGCAGAGCGCCTTCAAGTCGATTATTGCCGAGAGCGGCTCCATCGATATATTGATAAACAACGCCGGCATCACCAGGGACGGGCTGGTGGCCAGGATGAAGGAAACAGACTGGGACGCCGTTGTCGATACCAACCTCAAGGGGGTTTTCAGTTGTGCCAGGGCGGCAGTGAAACCGATGATGAAGAACCGCTGGGGGCGTATCGTCAATATCAGCTCAATAGTAGGTTTTTCAGGCAACGGCGGTCAGGTAAATTACGCGGCTGCCAAGGCTGGCATGGTTGGGCTGAGCAAATCGCTGGCCCGGGAATTCGCCTCCAGAAAAATTACCGTCAATTGTGTTGCTCCTGGCTATATCGTCACCGAGATGACCGACGAACTCGATGAGGCCGTCAAGCAGAAGATGCTCGGTGAAATACCCCTGGGAGCCCTGGGCGAGGCCGATGACGTGGCCGCTGCCGTTGCCTATCTGGTGAGTGATCAGGCAGGCTATGTGACTGGTCAGACTATCCACGTCAATGGCGGGATGTACATGTAGGGTGGATGTAAGTCACTGGTGAGCCCAAGTGGCTGCACCAGGGACAATCGTTTACTCAGTGGCCCTATGGAGCGTTTTTTTTCCGATCAATGTCAAGAGCGCCTGGCGTACGGCTTGATTTTTCAAACCGGTCGGCAGTGCTTATAGTGGGGGGCGAAAACTCAAATCACCGGCATAGTCGCTAAATTGTAGTTGCAAATTTGACGCAATTATTAAAGATTGCATCATTTAACCTTTGAGAGAACGAATCTCATAACAACCAGGCGCGGACAGCCGTGCTTCGTAAGAACCATCATCAAGGAGAAGAAAAATGGCTATAAATCAGGAAATGGTAGATATTATTGTTGAGCAGCTGAGCGTTGAAAAAGACAAGGTTGTATCAGAAGCTTCTTTTGTCGATGATCTGGGTGCCGATTCCCTAGATCTGGTCGAGCTTATTATGGCCATGGAAGAGAAGTTCGATATTGAAATCCCCGATGAAGACGCCGAAAAAATAGTTACCGTCCAAGACGCCGTTGACTACGTTGATAAAATCAAATAAGCGCCCTCGGCCGTGATCGTGAATTAGAATCATTCCCAAGGAAACATCAATGGCTAGCCGAAGAGTAGTAATAACCGGGACAGGACTGGTGACTCCTCTTGGC
>JARFQM010000246.1 GCA_029287755.1 Desulfofustis sp.
GCATAGCCCCGCTGAAAATGACGATTACCGCGGTGTAGAGCCGGCGGCGTTTCTCAGATTCGATGGTTTGCTGCAGCAGGACGTTTTGCATCAGTAAATAGTGGTAAAGGACAAAAAATAAGGGCCGTGCCCGGGCACGGCCCTTAACATCACAGAATATTTAGGACTTGTTCTTACGTTTTCGCGCCTCGACGATCACTTCGTAATCGGCGTGGGAGATAGGGGCAATTGCCTTGATCTTGCCCGCCATGAAACCGTAGGCACATTCGGGATCGGTCGAGGGCAGTGCCGCCATCATACCGGTCATCTTTAGCATGACGTCGGTCGGCAATTCTTTGCGGAGCACGATCGGTCCTTCGGGTATAATTTTGGAACGCCAGATTTCCTTCAGCTGTGTCATGTCGACCAGACCGGCGTCTACCGCTTTCCTGAAGGCACCGCTGTTAAAGCCGTCTTCCCAGTCGCCCAAACCATCGGCCCAGCTCACCCCGGCGTCGATGTCACCGTTGGAGACAGCGACTATGGTCTGCTCATGGCCACCGGTGAAAATAACGTCTTTGAAATACTTTCCGGGTTCCATCTCATAGCCTGAAGCCGGGATTTCAATGGAGGGAATCAGGTAACCGGAGGTTGAGTTCGGATCGCCGAACCCGAAGACTTTTGCTTTCATGTCATTGAGGTTGTTGATGCCGGTATCTTTTCTGGTAAAGCCGATGGAATAGTAGCCAAACGAACCATCTTCGTTGATTTTGGTCAGTACTGGTACGACTGCATCGGGGTTGGTCAGGTAGACCTTAGCGTATCCTGAGGCACCCAGCCAGGCCATATCAAGATTCCCGCCAAGCAGGCCTTCGATAACGCCATTATAATCGGCCGGGGCAAAAAGCTTGGTTTTGACTCCGAGAAGCTCTTCAGTCTTTTCCCGCAAACACTCGTTGCTGCGTAAACGGTCGGAGGCGTTCTCGCCGCCGAGAATTCCAATCCGGAACTCGGTGATTGAGTCGGCGGCAAAGCTGTTGCCGACACAAAGCGCCCCTGCGAGGGCGAAGGTCACAATTGATTTCAGTTTCATCGCATTTTTCTCCTATGGTGGTGTTAAATGTTTAATCTGATCGATCTCGATCAGGCTGCAGCAAAACCATAATTGTCTGTTATTTCAGGCTCTCTCAAAGGAACAGAATCGAGGCTTGTGGAGGTCATGGATTCGTCGATTTCATGATCTGCACCATAAATATCGCGCACTGCCACTGCATTGAGTTCGGAGGGGGGGCCGTCAAAAACCAGTTTACCCTGGCGCATTCCGACCACGCGATCACAATAACTTCGCGCCGTGTCAAGGGTATGCAGATTGCAAATTACCGGGAGACCGTCACGTTCGTTTATTTCCCGCAGTGATTGCATGACCACCTGGGCACTTAAGGGATCGAGGGAGGCAATGGGCTCATCGGCCAGGATCATCTTGGGTCCTTGGGTCAAGGCCCTGGCGATGGCGACACGCTGCTGCTGTCCGCCCGAAAGGTTGTCTGCCCTTTTCAGGGCCTGCTCTGCTATGCCGAGTCGCTCAAGCGCGGTGAAGGCACGCTCTATCTCGTCCTTGCCGAAGATATTGAAAATCGATTTGAAAGTTGCGTGACGATTGAGACGCCCCAGCATGACGTTGGTGACCACATCGAGGCGCGGCACCAGGTTGAACTGCTGAAAGATCATGGCGCAGCCGCGCTGCCAGGCGCGTTTGTCAGCTCCTTCCAGATCGAGGATATTGTGACCGTCTACCATGACCGTACCGCTGGTGGCCGGGGTGAGCCGGTTGATCATTCTCAGAAAGGTTGATTTTCCTGCGCCGGATGGGCCTATGATGCCGATCATCTGAGGATTTGAAGCATCGAGATCGACCTTATCCACCGCAGTAATGTTGCCAAACTTCTTGGTCAGTTGTTCAATACGCATTGGCGCTACCTCTGTTGCTTTGCAGGGTGTTCAGTCAGTGCCTGAGTAAATGGCTCTCTCTGCGATTTTATACACCCAAGATTCGTCCCCAAGCCTCGGTAACCAGGCGAGCATAAATCTCCGTGCTTCGTACATATCTGCAGCTTTAACAAGACCGGTATATGGAATGTATAACCTGTGATTTCATTAAGTTGTGATGACGGTAAAGAAAGTACAGCGGATTTGTTTCTGTCCCGTTAATTTTGGATTAGAAACAAGTTCTTTTTAAACTTCGGGCCGACACCATGCGGACGACTCAAGTCACATTTCTTTTTATGGCGAGCTTGACAATCGGTGCAGAAGAGACTACTAAACTAGTTTATTAGTTAATTTAAAAGAGCAGATAAATTAAATGATAACTAAAAAGGACGCAGTAAAAGGATACGCCGCGGTTGGTTCAGAACCACGTTTGGATGTTCTGCTGCTCCTTGTCACGGTGGGAGAAGCGGGGTTAACAATCAGTGAAATTGGCAATCATCTTGGTTTTGCTGCCTCGACTCTTGCCCACCACTTGAGGTATTTAGTGGAGGCAGGCATGGTCCTGCAGGAGAAGCAGGGCCGGGAAGTGCGAAACACGGCGAATTTTGCCTATCTCGAGGAACTGGGAAATTACCTTTTGTTAGAATGCTGCAAAGATTCTGATAAAACTAACAGCTGATATTTTTTTTGAAAAAAAGAAACTACAAAACTAGTTATTTGGGGAGTTGGGGCGACATGTCACTTGCGGAAAGCGCACCACCAAAACAAGATATTTTCGGTCTTAAAGCGTTAAAAAAGATCGACAAGGTGTATCTGGCAGTATTGGCTATTTTCACGGCTCTTGCCCTGTTGGACAGGCCGCAGTTTATCCCGCTGGCCGCATTGACCCTGTCGAATCTCGGCCACACTTCGCTTTACATGGCATTTGCTGTGCTGCTTCTTGCCGGAATCAAAGCCAGCGGTGCGGAGGTGCTGGTAGCCAACATCTTCAAGGGACGTGAGCATAGAATGATTTTTCTCGCCGCACTGGTCGGCGGCCTGACTCCTTTCTGTTCTTGTGAAGTAATTCCTTTCATTGCAGGACTGCTTGCCCTGGGAACTCCATTGCCGCCGATAATGGCTTTCTGGCTGTCCTCGCCACTGATCGATCCACCAACACTTCTGATCACCGCAGGAGCTTTGGGCTGGAAGTTCTCGATAAGCAAAGCATTTTTTGCGGTCGCCATCGGCATTCTGGGAGGTTATGCAGTGAAGTTTCTGATACCGACAGACTGCTTGGGGAGCTATCAGAAAGCTTCCCGTACACCTGCCAGCTCATCTTGTTGCACCCAGGAGATACCAATGATCGATTCATGCGTTGATGCGTGTGGATCGTCCACCGCGCAATCACCTGTCTGGCTGTTTTGGAGAGAGAAGCAGCGTGTTCACCTGTTTTTTGAAGAGTTTAAGGCAAACGGTCTTTTCCTTTTTAAATGGATGCTCTTTGCCTACAGTCTCGAATCTCTTATGATCCAATATGTTCCCGCCGATTTAATCGGTTCTCTCGTCGGGGGTGATGGCGTACTTCCGATAATAACGAGTGCACTGGTTGGGGTACCTGCCTACCTCAATTCCTACATTGCCCCGCCGATTGTCTCGGGGCTCATCGGTCAGGGCATGTCGGTGGGCTCGGGTATGGCTTTTATCATTGCCGGTGCGATAAGTTCAATTCCTGCGATGACAGCAGTGTTTGCGCTGGTTAGGGTAAGGATTTTTTCAGTTTATGTAGTGCTTGGATTTACTGGGGCTGTGTTGTCTGGAGTTGTCTATAATTTGATCGGTTGAAGACTGCTGATAATTTTGTTTGATAGACTGATGGGTGGCTATTATACGTCCGCAAAATTATCCGGTCTCTGAGTTGATTTCGGGTGAAAAGCATAGGCGTCAGATCAGGCCGAGCTGATCAGTTCTGGTACGATGGATTGCAGGGAAACTCATTCTGAATGGCCAGCAACACCATAATCTCTGTAGGAGTGTCAGGTTTGAGTTTATGACCATGGAGGTGTTGATAGTTGTCTACTAATTGAATAAATCCAGAAGCCCCGATATCCTCATCTTCGGGGATGCAGAACAACCTGTTTCCAGTGTCTTTGATTACGTTAGCGTACAGGTAAGTGTTGATGATACCATAGATATATCCCGCAACGAATACACGGTCTTGCTCATAACGCTGCTCGAGTTCGGTTATGGTCATGGCGGCAGGGTTGCTGGTGAGAAAGAGAGCCATCATCAT
>JARFQM010000249.1 GCA_029287755.1 Desulfofustis sp.
TCGTGGGCTCGGAGATGTGTATAAGAGACAGGCCTAAGGGGACTGACGCCTGGCGGAGAGGGAGGAGATGGCCATGAAACACATATTGGTGACCGGCGGTGCCGGCTATATTGGCAGTCACACCTGCCTGGAACTGCTCGAGCAGGGCTGCGGGATTACCGTGGTCGACAATCTGGGCAACGCCAAAATAGAGGCGCTGAAACGGGTCGAACGTTTAACCGGCGGTCAGATAAACCTTGCCGTCATCGATGTGCGCGATCGGCAGCGTTTGGCCGCGGTCTTCGCAGAGGCTGAACAGCCGATTGAGGCAGTGATTCATTTTGCCGGGCTGAAGGCGGTGGGTGAATCGGTGGAGAAGCCGCTGCTTTACTACCAGAACAACTTGATATCAACCCTGGTGCTCACTGAAGTCATGCTCGATCATGGCGTTAACAATCTTATTTTCAGCTCTTCGGCCACCGTTTATGGTGACCCCGAAAAGAGCCCCATACCGGAGGAAGCGGAGCTTTTCTGCACAAACCCCTACGGCCGGACCAAGCTGATGACCGAGGAGATCCTGCGCGACATCAACCGGGCCCACCCGCACTTCAACGTCGCCCTGCTGCGCTATTTCAATCCTGTCGGAGCGCATGCCAGCGGAGAGATCGGTGAAGATCCCCACGGCATTCCAAACAATTTGACGCCTTATATCACCCAGGTGCTGGTCGGCGCGCTGGACGAAGTTCCCGTCTATGGTGATGACTATCCGACCCCGGACGGCACCGGGGTGAGGGATTATATCCATGTGGTCGATCTGGCCCGGGGACATGTCAAGGCACTGGACAAACTGGACAGGAATCCCGGGGTCGTGGCCTACAATCTGGGAACCGGACGGGGCTATTCGGTACTTGAAGTTATCCGGGGATTTGAGCGGGCCAGCGGCAAAAAGGTGGCTTACCGGATCGCCCCGCGACGACCAGGCGACGCGGCAAGCTGCTATGCGGATCCGAGCAAAGCTGAAAGGGAATTGCACTGGAAAACCGAATTTGACCTCGACCAAATGTGCATTGACAGTTGGAACTGGCAGCGGAAAAACCCGAACGGCTACTAATTGTTTTTGTAATAGCATGCGCCGATAACCTCCCTCGGGAGGGGCGCCGGACTCCCTGTAGCCACACTGTGGTACGCTTCTTTTGTGGTGCAATTTCAATTTTTTGACCTCTTTTCATCAAGTTCCGTTAAACAAGCAATAAATTTTTCTTGAATTCGGTCGACCCGGATGCTAGGGTGCGTGATCTTTGCTATTATGCAACTTTTGCACAACTCGACCAGGCATGGATTCAACGGTAATTTTTGGCTGCGGAAATATTCTCCTGGGGGATGACGGCTTTGGCCCGGCGGTGGTTGAAAAACTCAACGACGCCGCCAACCTGCCCGAATCCGTAGAGGCCATCGATGCGATGACCGGTGTCCGTGAGTACCTGTTTGATTACCTCCTCAGCGAAGAAGGCCGACCGGATCATATCATTATTCTCGATGCCGTCGATTTCGATGGCCGGGCTCCCGGCGAACTTTTCTGCATCGAATCCTCTTCGATACCGGCCCAGAAGATACACGATTTTTCCCTGCACCAGTTTCCCACGGTCAATCTCCTGCAGGAGTTGGAAGTCCATACCTCAATCCGGGTGACCATACTCGCCGCTCAGGCCGAGTATATCCCGGCGGAGATAGAACCGGGGCTCTCCGAGTCGATGAAATCAGCCGTTGCCCAGGCATGCGAGCAGATATTGCGCATTGTCCAAAATTAGCAAAACGAGGTGACCATCAATGATGTATGAGTTTAGAGTCAGCGAAATGGCTGAAGAATTTGGTGTTCATCGAAACACCATAAGGAACTGGATCAATTCCGGTACCCTTCCCGCCAAGGAGGGTCCCGGCCGCAAGTACCTTATGAAGTTCGAAGACTACCAGCTTCTGTGCGAGAAATTCGGGCGACAGCCGCATATCAAACCTTCGAGCTACGTGGACCCTGAGAAGGTTCGCAAACTCGAGCAAGACAGTCACCGGCCTGAACCCATGGCGCTCGGCTTCACCGACAAGACCATCTACTCCGACACCAGTTGGGCTGATACCTGCCTGACCTGCGGCACTTGTGCGAGTGCCTGCCCCATTGCCGGGGTTGACGGTCTGGACCCCAGAAAAATAGTGAGAATGGCGGTGCTCGGCCTCGAAGATGAACTGAAGGATACCAACTGGCCATGGAAGTGCACCATGTGCGCCAAGTGCGAGAATGGCTGCCCTGCCGGGGTGCAGATCATGGCGCTGATGCGCAGACTGCGCGGCATAAGGGAACGCGACCTGGTGCCGGGGCCGATTCACAAAGGCGTGGTGACCTGCCTGGAGCGCGGCAATAACCTCGGCATCCCCAAGGATGACTTCATCTATCTCTGTGAGGAGCTTGGAGATGAGCTCGAGGAAGAAGGTCTGGAGGGGTTTAAAACGCCGATTGACGTGGTCGGCGCCAAGGTTCTGGTGACGGTTAACTCCAAGGAGCCTTTCGCCGAGCCCGACGATATGAAATACTGGTGGCGGATCTTTCATGCCGCCAAAGAGTCCTGGACCATCTCGTCGGAGAACTGGGAAGGGGTAAACTGGGGATTGTTTTCGGGCGACGACGAATCTATGAAAACGGTAGTCGGGCGCATCGTCGACAACATGAGGCGCTTGAAGTGCGAGGTACTGCTCCTGCCCGAATGAGGCCATGCCTACTACGCAACCCGGTTCGGGTTGAACAAATGGTACCCGGAAGCGCTGAACGAGTTCAAGATCGTCTCGGTTTTCGACCTGCTGATGGAATACATCGAGGAGGGGCGCATCGAGCTTGACAGCAGCAGACATCGGCTGCGTGCCACGTATCACGACCCCTGCAACTACGGACGCAAGTCCATGAAAGCCTTCGGGGTGGCCTACTACGAGGAAGGACGGATCATTACCCGGAAGTGCTGCACCGACTACATGGAGATGGAGCCCAACCGGGAAAGCAACTATTGCTGCGGCGCCGGAGGTGGTGCCTGGGCCATGCCGTTTGCCCCGGAGCGGGTATTATACGGCCGCATCAAAGCCCGGCAGCTTCAGGAGACCGGTGCGGAACTGGTCATTGCCCCGTGTCACAACTGCAGGGACCAGATTATGAAATCTCTCAACCAGGAATACGATCTTGGTATCGAAGTCAAATATCTCTGGGAACTCGTCGCCGATTCCCTTGTTCTTCCTGGTCAGATGCAGGAAGAAGTGGAAACCGAGGAAGCAGGCGACTAGCCGGTTGGAGAATCAGGATAATGAGCAACTGGTTCCGGAGATTGAGGAATCGCAAGAATGTATAAGAGGAGACACCACCATGCTGGACACTAAAAAAGTCGGGTCGGTGATGATAGTCGGCGGCGGCATTACCGGTATGCAGACAGCGCTTGATCTGGCCGATGCGGGCTATTATGTCTATCTGGTCGAACGGTCGGGAGCCATCGGCGGTGCCATGGCCCAGTTGGACAAGACCTTTCCGACCAACGACTGCTCGATGTGAATTATCGCGCCCAAACTGGTCGAGTGCGGTCGGCACTTAAATATACAGTTGATGACGCTGAGCGAGGTTGCCGCCATCTCCGGGGAAGCAGGCAATTTCGAGGTTACCGTAAAAGAGTATCCGCGCTATGTGGACATGGAAAAATGCATTGCCTGCGGAGAGTGTGCCGCCAAATGCCCGAAGAAGGTTGACAGCGAGTACGATGCGGCCACCGGCAGGCGCACGGCAATCTACGTAAAGTATGCCCAGGCAGTGCCGCTCAAATACCAGATCGATGCGGCCAGCTGCATCCGCTTCAAGAAAGCGGGGGCCTGCGGTTTCTGTGAAAAGGTGTGTCCGGCCGATGCGGTCAACTTTGACGACACCGAAAAACTGCACAACTTCACTGTCGGGGCCATCGTCATGGCGCCCGGCTTTGAAGCCTTCGACCCGGCCCCGGCCGGCGTCTGGGGGTATGGCCGTTATCCCAATGTCATCACCTCCCTGCAGTTCGAGCGCTACATGTCCGCCTCGGGTCCCACCGAGGGACATTTGCTTCGGCCCTCCGACGGTAAGGAGATCACCAAGGTGGCCTTTCTTCAGTGCGTCGGTTCGCGCGACGAGAACAAGTGCGGCAACAGCTACTGTTCGTCGGTCTGCTGCATGTATGCGATCAAGGAAGCGGTAATGGCCAAGGATCACGTGCCGGGACTGCGAACCTCGATCTTCATGATGGACATGAGGACCCACGGCAAAGACTTTGACCGCTACTATCAGCGGGCCAAGGAAGAGTCCGGAGTGCGTTTTGTGCGCTGCCGGGTGCACGGGGTCGAGCCCGAAGGCGATTCCGGCGATTTGAGGCTGCACTATATCAACGAAGAGGGGCGCCAGGTGGAAGAGTATTTCGACCTGGTGGTGCTTTCCGTGGGGCTGCAGATCCCTGACCATTTGCAAAAACTCAGCGCAATGGCCGGGGCCAAACTGACCAGTGACCGCTTCGTCGCCACCTCGGATTTCTCTCCGGTTTCGACCTCCAAGAGGGGAATTTTCACCTGCGGCGCCTTCGCTGGTCCCAAGGATATTCCCCAGTCAGTCCTCGAAGGGTCAGCCGCTGCTGCGGCCGTTGCCGATATACTCGCGCCGGCGCGAGGTGAGTTGACCGAAGAAAAGACCTTTCCCGAAGAGCGTGACATCGGTGGCCAAGACCCGAGGGTCGGTGTCTTTGTCTGTCACTGCGGGTCCAATATTGCCGGTATCGTCGATGTCGAAGCGGTGGCCGAATATGCCCAGGGACTGCCGGGGGTGGTTCACGTCGAACGCAACCTGTTCAGCTGTTCCCAGGACACCCAGGAGCA
>JARFQM010000303.1 GCA_029287755.1 Desulfofustis sp.
TCTCGATCCGTGCCGCCAGGTCGTTCAGGCGGCAGTTTTCCCGGGCGGCTCGTACCGCCTCGGGATCATTATCGATGCCGACCGCATGACGAGCTCCTAAGAGTACCGCCGCCATGGCCAGGATCCCGGTCCCGGTGCCGACATCGAGCATGGTCCCGCCTGCGGAGACAGCCTCTGCTTCGCTCAACAGCTCCAGGCAGAGCCTGGTCGTTTCATGGTGGCCGGTGCCGAAGGCCATGCCCGGGTCCATGACAATCACCTGCTCGTCTCCGCGCGCTTCATACTCCTCCCAGGTGGGAGCGATCACCAGACTCGGGACGATGGCAAACGGTTTGAAATGGACCTTCCAGGACTCGGACCAGTCCCGGTCTTCAAGAACCTCCACCGCTACCTGCGGCGGATCGCAGGAAAAAATCTGCGCCAGTTCCCGGCCATAGGCTCTCAGCTGATCTGCCATGGCTTCCGCTTCGTTAATCGACCCCACCTTTTTTCCCACATAAGCCTGAAGAACCGCCGGTGAGCCTTCTTCGAGCACCGCTGAGTCGATCGCCGCATCGTGAACCCCGATGAGAAAATCGCTTAAAGAATCGACCATTATGGAATCGAGGTTTATGGTGAGTTTCAATATTTTCACTATGTACAATCGGTCAAAGCATTACTGAAGCAGGGGACACGATGAGTATTGTGTCCCCTTTGAACCACGCTATGGCTTGCTGCCAAAAAGATTGTATTTGATGATACAGATGATGGCACGGACGCCATCCCGCCACCCAATCTTTTTGCCCTCATCGTAGGTGCGTCCGCTATAAGATATACCCACCTCGTATACCCGGCAGCGCATTTTTGCTATTTTAGCGGTAATCTCAGGCTCGAAACCGAATCTGTTCTCTTTAATCACTATCTGATCAATTACCGATTTCCTGAAAGCCTTATAGCCGGTCTCCATATCACTGAGATTGAGATTGGTGAATATATTTGAGATCAGTGTGAGAAATCTATTACCGGCAAAGTGCCAGAAATACAGCACCCGATGAGCATCTCCCCCCATGAATCTCGAACCGTATACAACATCGGCCTTGCCGGAAAGAATCGGGGCAAGCAACCTGGGATATTCGTCGGGATCATACTCGAGATCAGCGTCCTGAATGATGACGACATCTCCTGTGGCGCACGAGAATCCCGTCCTCAAAGCTGCCCCCTTTCCCTGATTGGTGTTATGGTATTTCTTTATAAACTGAGAATTGCTAAAATTGGTTTTTATTAGTTGTGTTGTCCCATCAGTGGACGCATCATCAATGAGAATAATCTCTTTTTCCAGCTTCAGATTAACTGCTTCCACCCTGGAAACGAGAGTTTCCAGGGTGGTGAGTTCATTAAAAACAGGAATGACTATGGACAACTTTCTATACATAACGGTATACCCTGCTCTGGATGTTCGCTGAAAAGTGTAATGTTGTTCGGCATCTTATCTAATCATAAGTGATGGAAAAAATCATACAAATCCTATGCACGACTGCTCTGTTCGAACTTCTATTGCGAAATTACCAAGATCCAGTAATTTGCATTTATCTGTTGTAGCAGCAACAACTTAGACTTATTCCGACTGTAATCCACATTGAAACCCACATCATCAATCACCGCCTGTCCCGGCTGCGACCTGCTGATCCCGGTCCCGGAAGTTCCGGACGGTCACTATATCGCCTGCGGCCGGTGCGGGACAACCCTGTCGAAATCATACACCGACAGCATCGACCGGGTTATCGCCCTGAGTTTTGCGGGACTTCTGCTCTATCTGCCGGCCATGTTCCTGCCCCTCATGACCCTCTCTTCTCTCGGTCTGAAGGAAAAGGGCAGCGTGGTGGACACCTGCATCGGCTTTTACCAGAACGGTTATATCCTGGTCTCGCTTATCACCTTCGTCACGGCAGTGATCGTACCGTTTCTGAAAATATGTATACCTTTCATGACTGCCGTCAGCCTGAAAACAAAAAGAAAAGGACGATTGCTGATCCCCGCCTTCAAGTTCCACAAACATCTTGAAGAGTGGGGGATGGTGGAAATTTACCTGCTCGGCATCCTGATTACCTTGATCAAGATGGGGGATGTGGCGAGCATCGACTTCAATCTCGGATTTTTCTGTTTTATCGGTCTGGTACTGCTCTCTATGGCCGTTTCCGTCTGCCTTGATCGGCGCCTTTTCTGGTATCTTCTGGAGCGCTCACAAGCGCCTGCCGAAGACCCTGAGATTCTGCGGCTTGGCACGCTCTTCCGCAATGCACCGAAGTTGGTCCAGACTGCGGCCAATCTGGAGCTGATGCGCTGCCATGACTGCGGAAAACTGGTCAAGGCCGGGCCCGAAGATCAGGAATGCCCGCGCTGTGACTCAGCCCTGCATTTTCGTACCAGGAGTTCATTGAGCATAACCTGGGCGCTGGTGATCACCTCGCTGATCCTCTTTTTCCCCGCCAACATGCTGCCGATCATGCAGGTCGATTTCCTTGGTATTCCTGACCGGTCAACCATCCTCGACGGCATTATCTATTTTTTCACGCATGGCTCCTTCGGCATCGGGCTGATTATTTTTATCGCCTCCATTCTGGTGCCGCTCTATAAAATCATCGGTCTGATAATAATCCTTTTGACCATTCGCTCAGGGAAAAACCATCATTTGCAGCAGAAGTCGAAAATGTTTCGCTTTATCGAGTTCATAGGACGCTGGTCAATGCTCGATATTTTCGTTGTTGCCATACTCAGCGTTCTGGTTGATTTCGGTTTTCTGACTTCAATTCATACGGCGCCGGGAGCAACCTACTTCTGCCTGGTGGTCATCGCCACCATGTGCGCTGCCATTGTCTTTGATCCGCGACTACTCTGGGATGCCTGCGATCCTGTGAAACCTGGCAGGTCGAGCTGAAATTTAATGCGAGGATACTATGGAACATCAACCGGTCATTAAAAAGAAGAAGGGAATTTCACCGGTCTGGATTCTGCCGATTGTGGCCGCCGCCATCTGCGGCTGGCTGCTCTACACAAGCTATATGGAAGCGGGTATCGAGGTGGAAGTCTATTTCTCGGACGCCACCGGTATTGTTCCCGAAAAAACCCAGGTCATGTCCATGGGCATCCCACTCGGCAAGGTCAAGGCTCTGGAACCCGACCTCGAACACCGTCAGGTCAAGGTAGTCATCGAGATGGACCGCTCCACCGAACCCTTCCTGGTGGAGGATCTCAAATTCTGGCTGGTCAAGCCGGAGGTGTCCGCCAAACAGATTCGAGGGCTTGAAACCATACTGTCGGGCAGCTATATCGGGGTGCAGCGAGGGGAATCTTCGACACCCGCCCGCGTCTTCACCGCCCTGGATAAAACTCCGCCGATGCATGCCGAAACTCCGGGCCTGCACATCCAGCTTCGCTCAAAGGAATTGAAATCGATTCAGGAAGGCTCGGCGATCTATTTCAACAATTTACAGATAGGGAACGTCAAGACATTCTCCCTCGAAGAAGACGAGTCCATTTTGATCCAATGTTTCATCCAGCCGGAATACAGCCGGCTCATCCGTACCGGCAGCAGGTTCTATAATGCGAGCGGTTTCACCATGTCGGGCACGCTGCCTGATCTGAAAGTACGGATGGAATCGATCGCGGCGCTGTTCATCGGCGGCATAGTCGTTTCCACGCCAGACGCCTTGAAAGGCACACCGCTGGCAGAATCAGGTGATTTGTTTACGCTGTACGAGGATTATTTCGCGGCTGAATACGGCGTACCCATGAAGCTCAAACTGGCCTCGGGAACAGAGATCAAGGAAGGCTCGACCAAAGTGATCTATCGCGGCATAGAGGCTGGAATCGTTCAAGAAATCAGCATAAACGATGACCAGCGCCGCTCGGTGACCGCCCATATCCTGCTGGATCCCCGGGCCGAAATAATTCTGCGCGAGGACACGAAATTCTGGCTTGTCAAGCCGGAGATATCGGTCGGAGGCGTCAAAAACCTGGGCACCCTCCTCTCTGGTCCCTACATCACTTTCAAACCCGGGGATGGGGAATTCAGAGACAGTTTTGATATTCTCCCCCAGCCGCCCATGAGCATCCCGCTGCATCCCGGGAAACTGGTACGTCTGAGCTCACCAAAGAATCCGAGTTCAAGCGTGGGGGCACCCGTCTACTACAAGAAGATGCAGATCGGTGAACTGCTCGGCAGTGAACTGACCAGCGACAACAAATCCATCATCACCTCCATCTACATCGACGAGCGCTATACAGGCCTGATTATCGACGATGCCGTGTTCATCGAATCAGGAGGTATATCAATCGACGCCGATCTCTCCGGTTTTTCTTTTAAAATGGAGCCGCTGGTCTCTACCTTCAGGGGCGGGATCGATCTGCTGCTCCCTCCCGAAGGTACGAGAAAGACCACTAACAATGTCAACTGGGACAAGGTGTTTCCCCTCTACCATGATTACAACAGCGCCGCAGAGGATCTGCCCGTCCTGCTGCCCGAGGGCCTCTACATCAAGCTCACCACGGATGACCTTGGCTCTTTCAGGGCTGGAACGCCGATTCTTTTCAAGAAAATCCGGGTAGGCCAGGTCATCGGCTACAAATATTCCAGAGAAGAGAAACTGGTGCGCCTGTCCTGCTTCATCGAGGAGAAATATGAGGACCTCATCACCTCGGCCTCAAAATTTTATAACGTGAGCGGAATCCGGTTTCAAGGGGGACTGTCAGGAATCTCAGTGGAAACCGAATCGCTCGAGTCGATTGTTGTCGGCGGCATCGGCTTCATCAACGAGCCGGGCGGCACCCCGATCAAAAACGACCAGCAATTCTCCATCTATGAATCCTTATATGCGGCCCAGACCTCGGATCACGTCGAGATCACCGTGCAATTCGAGAATATCGGCCAACTGAAGAACGGGGCCGAGGTGAAGTATCGCGGGGTGAAACTCGGTCAGGTCGAAAAAACAGCTTTCGATCAGGATTTGAGCACCATCATAGCCACTCTGAACGTCGAAAAGCGCTATGAAGGATTTTTTAGAAAAGATACAAAAATCTGGTTGTCACGGCCGACCATCAAAATAAACAAGATTGAAAATATCGAGAGTATTTTCGGTTTGTCGGTCATCATCGAACCAGGCAGCGGCAAACTGGTCAGGGAATTCAAAGGGCTGGTCAGACCGCCCCATCCGTTTTTCACTTCCTTCAAGGGACTGGGACTGATCCTGGAGACCAATCAGCTCAATTCGCTCGATATCAGCTCACCGGTCTATTACCGACGGGTGAAGGTCGGGGAGGTAACCGGTTACGACCTGGCCTACAATTTCAAGGACGTGCTGGTCTATGTCACCATTGAGGAGCGCTATGCGCCGCTGATCCGCGAAAACACCAAATTCTGGAACGCCTCTGGTGTCCAGGTGACCGGCGGGGTCTTCTCAGGGATTACCGTCTCCACCCAATCGTTCGAAGCCCTCATGGCCGGCGGCATCGCCCTGGCGACACCGGGCAAAGGCGAGATGGGCGGCAGGGTCGAAACCGGGTTCCGTTTCACCCTCCATGAAAAGCCCGAAGAAGGCTGGCTCGACTGGAGCCCCGAAATCTTCGTGGTCGAGGAGGAGAAACGAAGGCCGATCCGCTGAGCGCGGATTGGGGACACAATACCCATCGTGTCCCCAGATAAACTATATCCTTAAAATGTAAGTATTTAAATAATTTGGGGACACGATGGGTATTGTGTCCCCATTAGATCATCTCCCGGTTCCTCACTTCCTCCTCGACGTCGACCACCAGTTCCCGCATGGTCTCGAGCAGCACGTAGACAACGGGAACAAGCATGGTGCTGATGAACGTGGCGGCAATCATCCCGCCAAGCACGATCACACCGATGGATTTCATCGTCATTGCCCCGGCACCGCTTGCCACCGCCAGCGGTATCACGCCAAAGACAAAAGAGAGAATGGTCATCATAATTGCCCGGAAGCGCGCTTGTGCGGCATGCAGCGCCGCCTCCTTGATTGGAACACCGTTTTCACGCTGCTCCTTGGCCACTTCAACAATCAGAATGGCGTTCTTGGACGACAGACCGATCAGCAGGACCAGGCCGATCTGGGCAAAGAGATTGTTATCGAGGCCGGCCAGATTCTGGCCAAGCAAGGCGCCGAGCATAACCAGCGGTACGGAGATCATGATCATGATCGGCAACACCCAACTCTCATATTGAGCGGCGAGTACCAGGTACACCACAATAAGGGCAAAGGTGAAGACATAGATTTTGGAGTTTCCGGCCAGGCGCTCCTGATACGACATCCCCGACCACTCATAGCCATAGGCATTGTTGTCGGGCAGAACCCTGGCAGCCACTTCCTCCATGGCGTTCATGGCCTGACCGGAACTATACCCGGGGGCAGCGGAGCCATTAATGGTGATCGAGCGGTACATATTGTAGTGCGACAGATCGGAGGGCCCAATGGTCTTTTCCAGGGTTACCAGCGCGGAGACCGGCACCATGCCGCCGTCGCGGTTCTGCACGTAGAGATCCGTTATATCCCTGATCTCGCTTCGAAACGATTTGTCGGCCTGTACATAGACCCGGAATACCTTGCCGAATTTATTGAAATCATTGATATAAAATGATCCCAGGTAGGTCTGCAGAGTGACGAACAACTCGGCCAGATCGACGCCGAGCGCAGCCGTCTTCAGCCGATCGATATCGATGCTCACGAACGGGTAGTTCGGGGCATAGGTCGTGTAGGCCAGGCCGATGCGCGGGTCCTGGTTGGCCTCGGCGATGAGCTGATTGGCGTAGTTGACAAAAGCGGTGAGATCACCCGACAGATAATCCTGGAGCCGAAAATCGAAACCGCCGACCGTGCCGATGCCCGGAATACCGGGCAGGTTGA
>JARFQM010000462.1 GCA_029287755.1 Desulfofustis sp.
GCCAGGCGTAGCGCACCAGTGCTTTGTCCAAAGACGACTCAACCATAGCCTCATGGTGCTGACCAATTGGAAAATGGGCCTGAGGAGTGAAATGTGGCGCAAATGTTCTCTCTTTCGGGGGATCAAAATAGGCTGCTGCAAGTTCCATGACCTGGGCTGAGTCAAAATCGCCCACCACCGTGAGTTCCAGAGGGGCCCCGTGAAAATATGGTTGGAGCCATGCAACCACATCGCTCAATTGCAGGGAGGAAAACTGCTCCCATGACGGCAACCCGGAGCTCGGAGAGCGGCCACTGAAAAATTTATCGAGATACAGGGTTGCCCCACCCTCGATGCTGTTTTCCAGCCGGCGATACATCGATTCTATATTGTTCATGGAAATTTCGTACACCGTGCTTCTAAAGCCAGGGTCGTTGAGCACTGCGTGCAACACCTGAAACAGCAGTTCGATCTCATCCCTGACAGCCTGTCCGCTCAACACGAAAGACTCTTCAGCGATGCCAAATCCATACTTGACCGAGGTCCCCGAGAGCGCCTCCTGGAGCTGGCTGGCGGTGAGCCGGGCAGTTCCTGAACCGTTAACCACCGACGAGGCGAGCAGCGCCAACCCCTCTTTGGGAAGAGACTGACGGCCATCACCGAAATTCAGGGCAACACGTACCTGGTTTTTCTTAAAATCGGTGGTCTTTAAATTGAGCACCAGTCCATGGGCAAAGTCGATCCTCTCGGCCTCTATGTCCTCATAGGATGTTGTTTTCAACGGCGCAGTCCTGTGCTTATCGACGCTGAGATAGGGAAAGGCGGGAACGATCGGTTCTGCAGACGGCTCTAAACTCCTCGAGCTGAGCTCCTGGTAGTAGGCGAGCAGTTCGTCATGTGCTCCTGGAGCCGATAATTCAGCATCACCTATAACCTGAACCAGCCGCGTCTGAGCGGCCCAGTTGTCTTTAAACACACGGTTGATTTCCTCTGTCCCGACCTCCTCCACAAAAGGCCCGAAAAGACGGAGCTCCTGCTCTGGAGACTGCAGCACCCGATGGGCATCGAGACTGGCCACAATCTGGGAGACAAGGTGCATCGAATTTCTGGTAGCGGCAGACAAGACAGCATTTTCCAGGTCGGCGAGAAGATCTTTTTTGACCCGCTCAAGTTCGCTCTCTGAGACTCCATAGCTCAGTATTTTCCTGAGTTCCGATTCAATCTGGGCGAGACTTTGCCGCCATGATTCTTTTTTGGTCGTGGCCCGGATGCCGGTAAAGCGGAATCGGTCAAACATCACCGAATCGTAGTACCTGGCCGAAGTAAACGGCGTAGTGACAGATTCCTGCACGCGGGTGAGACGATGATTCATTATCTTCGCCGCCAGATACCTGAGTATGTTTTCCTGCTGCAGCGCCAGCGAATCATTTTCCGGGATTTTATTGCGTGCCGTCTCGATGACCACGTCGGTGGCTCCGAGATCCGGTTCGAAATGATAGAAAGTTCTGGTACCGGAGTGATTAATCGTGCCGTATTCCGGGCAGGCCGCAGGCTCAGTGCTGCGCAGCGAGTCAAAATGTTTGGAAACCAGAGCTGCGGCCGTGTTCATATCGAAATCACCGACCAAGACGAGGATTATATTGTCCGGACGATACCAGCGGCGGTAAAATCCTCGCAGCTCTTCCGGGCCGGCCTGGAGCAGAACGCGCTCCACTCCGATGGGCTGCCGATCAGGGAGCGGGGTGTTGTCCAGGACGAAAGAGTTCCGGGCCAGAGCGCTCCGGTATCTGGCGGAGTCCCTGGCCGTCTTTTCGGCAATAATTACCCCTCGCTCCCGCTCCACCTCTTCTTCGAGCAGCAGCGCACCGTCAGCATAATCGCGCAGCACCAACAGCGCCTTGTCCAGACTCCTCTCTGTTCCCCGGGGGAGCACCAGTTTATAGACGGTATCCGTGTAGGTGGTATAGCCGTTGACATCGGCGCCGAAGCTCATGCCGATCGAACGGAAATAGTCGATCAGCTCACCGGGCGGGAAATGGGTCGTTCCATTGAACAGCATGTGCTCCAGAAAATGGGCCAGGCCACGCTCGCTTTCCTTTTCGTAAAGGGAACCTGCCTCGACATTGAGGTACACCGCAACCCTGTCCTGTGGCTCATCATTGGTTTTCAGCACATAGCGCAGCCCGTTGTCCAGCCTGCCGAAATGCAGGCTGGGGTCGGGCTCAAGCGTACTCGATTCATGCGGCCACTCGGTGGATAAACAATCTTCCGCTGCAGCGGCAGCGGTAACTGTAGAACTGGTAAAAAGAAGAAGCAGAGGAAATAAAATAGCGCGTACAAAGGGTAGAATCATTGTAAACATAGCCTAAGGTAATGGTTATTTCTGTCCATATGGTATGTCCTGTAAGATGCAAAACAAGGGGGTGCCGCAGAACTCAAGTCATTTGTGTTTTGGGCCGAATTGGTTTTTAATTGGGCCTCGATGAAATGGCTGGAAAAATGACCCACCAGATCAGCACGGGTGACCATGGACGAATATGACTCTTCGGCAGCTTTCTATGATCGTTGCCTTACCCCGCTGCTTAAAGCGGTGCGGGATGATATCAGGATCTATATCCAACATCGGGGACACCGCAGAATTCTCGATCTCTGCTGCGGAACCGGTGACCAGCTCAAGCTTCTCGCGAACGGGGCGGAGGAACTGGTCGGTATCGACAACTCGGTGTCCATGCTGGCCCGAGCGCGAAGCAATTGCCCGGAGCACGTTGCCCTTCATTTGGTTGATGCTTCCCAGTTGGAGTTTCCCAGCGGCTACTTCGATTGTGCCATTATTTCCTTCTCCCTGCATGAGAAGCATCAGGCACTGCGTGATCTGATTTTTTTCAATGCCAGAAAAGTCGTTCGCCAGGGCGGCTCCCTGGTCATCACCGATTACAGCAAGAACCCGCCTGGTATAAAAGGATTTGTCCTGGGTGATATAATGATCCCGGTGATCGAGCGCCTGGCCGGCAGAGATCATTATCTCAACTATCTGAGCTGGATGCGCGCTGGCGGTATCGAGGGCTTTTTACAGCAGCGCAACCAGACGGTCGATATCATTTCGCGTCGGTTCGGCGGATCGGTTATCAGCTGTGGCGTATCGATCGATGATGAGAGCAGGACCTATCAG
>JARFQM010000473.1 GCA_029287755.1 Desulfofustis sp.
CGATGTCCTCAGCGCCAAACGCTACCGGGTCAAGGACCAGGACGGAAAATCTGTCTACATCATCGTCTGCTTCAACGAGCACGAGCAGCCCATGGAGGTGTTCGCCAAGTTTCCCTTCGACAACCGGGTCGACCTCAAGGATAAGTCGACCATGTGGACCACCACCTGCCGCCTGGTGTCGCTGGCCCTGAGATTCGATGTGCCGATGAACGAAATCATCAAACAGCTGGACCGCTCCAGCGGGCACATGCTCGATCTGCCGGCTCAGCTCAGCAAACTGTTCAAATCGTTCATGGCCGGCACTCAGTACGGCTTTTCCGACACCTGCCCGGAATGCTCCGGCAGCCTGGTGTTCGAAGAAGGCTGCGAGACCTGCAAATCGTGCGGTTATTCCAAATGCGCATAACGGACAGCTGAACCGGGACTGAGAAAATGGCGAAAATCGGCCGAAACGAACGCTGCCCCTGCGGCAGCGGCAAGAAATATAAACATTGCTGCGCCCGCACCCCCCAGGTGGAAAAGAGACCCTCGACCGCCGAGGAACAGCTTAAAATCTCTCTGCTGAAGGCAGTGGAAAAGATAGTGGAGGCCGCCGTTCAGAAGAAACAGATGATCCAGGAACTGGGAGTGTTCGTGCTGCTGGCCACCAACCAGGGTAACTGCTGGCTCTTCGAGGTGACCCAGTCGGACTGCGTACAATTGGCCAGGGACGGGGAACCGCTGCCGGTCCCCATCGACGAAAACCCGCAGACCATAGAAGTCGAGTGGAGCCACACCCACAAGGTGAAAGACAGGCAGATGGTGCTCACTGCCTACAGCGACAAGAGCGAGTCAGTCATGGAGGATTGCCCGGTGAAGGAGGTTTCCGCCTCGATCAAAAGGATCAGGCGAAAGATTCCGCCGGAAATGCTTTCGGAAATACACATAGGATAAGGCGTTTTGGTGCGGCCTCTAATCCGGCCTCGCTTTTGAGGGAGGCATGCTAAAATCTGCTATGCTCTGGCTGAAAAGGTGTTAGAGACCGACTCAAAAACAAGAATTCGATAGTTTCTTATTCGATGACAGGATATCTGCGAGTCGTCCCCATGCTCCTCTGCATGGGGACTATTTTTTTTCTCTCCCAGCAGCCGGGGGACGCGCTCCATCTGCCGATTTTTCCCGGGGCTGACAAACTGAGCCACATGCTCGCCTACGGACTGCTGAGCGCGACGGTGATCTTCAGTTTTTCGGCCGAATCGAGAAGAAAAAAGAAAAGCCTGGTGCTGACGGCGGCGGTGTTCGTACCCTTGCTGTTTGGCCTCAGCGATGAGTATCACCAGAGCTTCGTGGCCGGCCGCAACTCCGAGTTTCTCGACCTGGTGGCCGATGGGGCCGGCGGTCTGGCGGTGGGGTTGTTGTGGTTCTTTAAAATATCAGAATAACAATATCATAACAGGAAATTTTCATAGTTTACTTGATTAGGGTTCTGGCCATCTCTTTGGCAAAATAGGTGATGATCATGTCGGCGCCGGCCCGTCTGATCGCCAGCAGCGTTTCCTGCATCACCCGTTGCCCGTCGATCCAGCCTTTGGCCTCGGCGGCCTTGATCATCGCATATTCTCCGCTGACCTGGTAGGCGGCCAGGGGCAGGTCGAACTCATCCTTGAGCCTGGTGATGATGTCGAGATAGGCGAGGGCCGGTTTTACCATGAGCACGTCGGCGCCTTCGTCGACATCGAGTGTCGCTTCCCGTAAGGCCTCGCGGCTGTTGGCGGGATCCATCTGGTAGGCGCGCCGGTCGCCGAACTGCGGGGTAGATTCGGCAGCATCCCGAAAGGGTCCGTAAAAGGCCGACGCATACTTGACCGCATAGGAGATGATCGGCACCATCTCGAAGTTATTCTCGTCAAGTGTTGCCCGGATTTCGGCCACCCTGCCGTCCATCATATCCGAAGGGGCGACGATGTCCGCCCCGGCTTTGGCATGGGAAAGGGCTGTTTTGGCCAGTATCTCCAGGGTTGTATCGTTGTCCACTTCGTTATTGACCAGAAATCCGCAGTGTCCATGGTCGGTGTATTCGCAGAGGCAGACGTCGGTGATGACCAGCAGTTCGGGGGCCTTATTCTTCACTTCCCTGATGGCGCGCTGGACAATACCGTCCTTGTGGTGGGCTCCTGATCCGACTCCGTCCTTTTTTTCCGGAATGCCGAAAAGGATGACCGAGTTGACCCCGAGCGCCTGCAGTTCCCTGGCCTCTGCGGCCAATTGATCGACACTGATCTGGTGCACTCCCGGCATGGAGGAAACCTCTTTTTTTACCTTCTTGCCGGGCACGATAAAGAGTGGATAGATCAGTTGACCGGCCGATAATGTGGTTTCGCGAATCAAACTTCGCAGCGCTTCGTTGCGCCGCATTCGCCGGGGACGATATTCGGGGAAGACCATGATGTTTCTCCTCTTGCTCTGAGCGTGGGAGAGCAGCTCAGGTGATGATTTCAAGGCTTTTCAGTTTTTTGTGCAGGTGGCTGCACTCCAGACCGACATGTTCGGCGGTCCTGGAAATGTTGCCATCGTTCTCCTTGAGCTTGTGCTGCAGATACTCGCGTTCGAACAGGCGCCGGGCCTCTTTAAAATCGCTGGTTTCAAACAGTTTCAGGGTGATCTCGCGGAGAGGTGAAGCGGTCTCTTTGGAGAGTCCCAGAAAGGTCCTGATCGTGTCTGCATCGACCGTTTTTTCGGGACACGTGATGGCCAGTCGTTCGAGGAAGTTTCTGAGCTCGCGGACATTTCCGGGCCAGTTGTACTTCTTCATCTCAGCAATGGCGTTATCGGTCAGTTTTTTTTCTTTTAGACCTTTTTCCTTGAGTCCTTGCATCAGGTCGGCAACCAGTTCGGGGATATCCTCGGTCCGCTCCGCCAGCCGGGGGACATGGATAGGGACCACATTGAGCCGGTAAAACAGATCAGCCCTGAAATTACCCTCTTCGATTTCCTGCTCGAGATTCTTGTTGGTGGCGGCCAGCACCCTGACATTCACTTTGATGGTTTGGCTGCCGCCGACTCGCTCGAATTTCTGTTCCTGAAGAATACGCAGAATCTTGGCCTGGGTTGTCAGGCTCAT
>JARFQM010000106.1 GCA_029287755.1 Desulfofustis sp.
AGAGCGCCGGATTTCAGGGCAGAAGCTCCACCAGGCGGGAGAAATACGCATAAAGCCCGTCATCACTTGCGTTTTTTATAGAAAAATGGAGGCAGGACCAGGAACGCCCGACATCCCCTGTCAATGGCATGGCGGCAGAGCTCAACCGTATCCGCGAGATTGCAGAGACCGGTCCCAGGCATCAACACCGCAGGGTCAATCCCGTCGTTAATCAGCACATCCACCGCGGTGATTCGCTCAGCTTTGGTCATACTGAGCGCTTCCCCGGTGGTGCCAAATGGCGACAGGAAATGAATGTCCTGATCACGCAGCCGTGGTGATTTCATTTCTTGGTTACATCTTCCTCCCTCAAGCCCCAATGGCACCTGACCTGCTGGCCGTGATGAAACGCATGCAGTAGTCGTCGTTTCCGGCAAGCATATCAGAGGTGAGAACCACCTGCATGGCCTCCCGGTCAAGGGGATCCATGATTGCCGAGTCAAATCCGTGGGCCACCATCATCGCCAGAAAGCTGCGGTTGATGACCCTTCTCTGCGGCAGTCCATAAGAGATGTTGGACAGCCCGCCGGTGGTGTGAACACCTTCGATTTCGGTCATTATGGCCTGCACGGCGCTCATCACCATCCGACCGTTGCCGGTATCGACACTGATCGGCTGAATGAGCGGATCAATAAAAATGTCGTCACGCCCGAAACCGATGTTCTCCAGTTCCGACACCAGCGTGTGGGCCCTTGAAATTATATCTCCGGCTGTCTTCGGCATACCCGAATCATCCATACAGAGGGCGACGATTCTGCAGTCCTTGCCTTTGAGATAGTCGATCATCGGTTCGAACCGATCCTTTTCGAGACTGATGGAATTGACCAGCGGCTTTTTATTTACCAGTCCATACGCCATCTCGAGGATGACCGGGTCCGGGCTGTCGAGGCAAAGCGGCAGGTCGGTGGCCCCCTGCACCACCTCGAGGAGCCATCTCATATCCTCTTCTTCGTGACCGATCCTGGCACCCGCATTGACATCGATATAGGTCGCCCCGGCCTCAGCCTGCCTGTTCACCTCATCTCTGATGTAGTCAGCATCACGATCGGCGGCAGCGGCTTGTACTTTTTTCAGAGTCGTGTTGATACGTTCGCCAATAACAGTAAACATAGTCCACCACGTTCTTGAGATTAATCTGTTTCGGTCTCCATACCAGTATTGCCTTCGCCAGTTAAAGGCCGACCCCGCGTCGGGGACATAGCCGTCGGTCCCAATTCCATCGGCTAAGTTCTGACTCAACGGGGCGCCGCCTCTGGTTTATTGCAGGCGTATCCTCACCTTACGATATTGTACAAATTGTTCATTACTTTCCTCGACTCGGGCGCACTCAGGGATTTAAGGCTGTGCCCGAATAGAGGAAGCCGCCCGGTCTCCCATGTATTCCGGCCCGATTTCAGCTTTTCGCTCTTCTCATATACTTTCTACAGGATTGCAAAGGAAGATTGCCGGGCACCACCTCAGTTATGAATGACAGGCTGAAACACCTCCGGTGGCTCAGTTCGAAGGCCTCACTGAGAATCTGATTGTGATCATGGACCGGCTCAGATATGGTTGACTGAAATGGAAATTCTGCCCGATACGGATGCCGATCATCCTGATGAGGATGTAGCGATGGGTCTTCCTCCTCACCAACAGCCCTACCGCTGGGTCCTCCTCCTGCTCCTCTGGCTGTTGTATTTCTCTTTCGGGGTCGTCATCAGATCTCCCTCCCCTCTGGTAACGCCTATCATCCGTGATCTCCAGATGACCTATTCTCAGATGGGGTTTGTCCTGGGCTCGTGGCAGATGACGTATATTGTTTTTGCAATTGCTGCCGGTATCATCATGGATCGCTGGGGCATACGACGGTCCATCCTATTCGGGGCCCTGGTAATCGGTTTATCAGCGCTGCTTCGTGCCTCCGCAGGCGGATTTTTCTCCTTTCTTTTCTTTGTCGCCCTCTTCGGGGTTGGCGGGCCGATGATTTCCATAGGCTGCCCCAAAGCCATCGCCACCTGGTTCAAAGGGCAGGAGCGGGGCACTGCCATCGGCATCTACACCACCGGTCCATGGATTGGCGGAATGGTCTCACTTGCGGCAACCAACGGGGTCGTCATGCCCCTGACCGGCTACAGCTGGAGAATGACCTTTGTCTCGTATGGGGTCATGACCCTCATTTTTGCGGGGCTCTGGTGGCTGGGGGCCAGGGAGGTTGATGCCGAGGCCGGCACCGACCGTTTCAATGTCCCGCGCGTGCTGGCGGAGCTGTTCAGCGTGCGCCGAGTACGGCTGATATTGCTCTCGGGGCTTCTGTCGTTCGGCATCATGCATGGCTATTTTGCCTGGCTCCCCGCTATATTGGAAAATGCAGGAATGTCGCCGGTCAGAGCAGGGGTTGCATCCGCCCTTCCCTTTCTGACCAGTATCCCCGCGGTGCTGATTATTCCCAGGTACGTCCAGGCTGATTATCGCGGCTGGCTGATCGGCCTTCTGGCACTGCTGGCGGGATTATCCGTAGTGTGGGTCGTGGTTCTCGACTGGCCGGTCGTTCCCGGCCTCCTGCTCTTTGGAATCTCCGGCCCCTGCCTGATGCCGCTGCTGGTTCTGACCCTGATGGAAACACCCGAGGTGGCCTCGAAATATCTGGGGTCGGCCACCGGCGTGTTTTTCTGCGTGGCTGAAATCGGCGGCTTCCTGGGACCCTTTTGCTTGGGCTACCTGGTCGATATGTCTGGCACTTATGTCACGGGGGGGATACTTCTCCTTGGTTTCGGGGTCATCATCTTCTGGTTCATGGCCCTTCTGCAGACTTCTTCCTGAGCCACAGTTCCGCACCCATCCCCCCGAATACTATGTTAAAGGGTTCTCGGTTGCGGCCGAAAACCCTCTATCCGATTGAGATGCAACCCGGGCCCACCGGAGGCGATGAAAAAACGGTCTGCGCCAGTTAGCCTTTCACCGCTCCCGCCGTCATGCCGGTTATGATCTGCTTGGAGGCCACGAAAGTGAAGATTATCGGCGGTATGGCGATCAGCATGCCCATGGCCATAATCTGCCCCCAATCGATATTATGTTCGGTCAGAAACAGAGAGATATGGACCGGCGTGGTCCTCGTTGCCCGATTGGTCAGCACCAGTGCCAGGATGAATTCATTCCAGGCGATGCGAAAGGTGAAAATTGCCGCCGCCGCCAGTCCCGGTTTGATAACTGGCAGGACGACCAGAAAGAAGACCTGAAAGGGATTTGCCCCGTCGACCCGGGCAGCCTCCTCCAGCTGAATCGGCACCTGTTCAATGAAGCTTTGCAGGATCCAGATGACAAAAGGAAGATTGATGGCCACGTAGACCAGAATCAGGCCATGCAGGTTATTGCCCAACTGGTACTGAAAGGTCCAGATGGCAAACACCGGTACCGTCAGGACCGCCGGCGGAATCATTCTCATGAGCAGGGTGGTCAGGGAAACCGCATCCCTCCCCATGAACCGGAAGCGAACGATGGCATAGGCAGCCATACATCCCATCACCAGGGTGAGTAGCGTCGAAATCAAACCGACGTACAGAGAATTACCCAGATAGCGCATCAAGGAGGGATCATGCAAAACCGAACTGTAATTCTTCAGAGTCGGCATAAAAATAAAGGTCGAAACCTCGTTAAATATGTCCACTTTCAATTTTAACGAGGTAAGCAGCATGAGAACTATGGGCCCCAGCGACATCAAACTCAGACAGATGAGAATGAGGTAGAAGATCGCAGTATTGGTTTTGGAGTATTCTTTCATGGGTATCTCCTCAATACTGTTCAGCAGCTGCTTGGATCCGGGCCATCCGGGCGTCTCTGGCCTTGGTATACAAGAACATGGTCAGGGTGATCACCAGGACTATAGCCAGCAGTATATTGGAAAGAGCAGCGGCCCTGCCGAGCTCCCAGCTGACGAATGCCGTCTTGTAAATCTGCAGGGACATGATTTCCGTCGATAGTCCCGGGCCGCCGTTGGTCATGATGAAAATAACTTCCAGCACCTTGAAGGCATCAATCATCCGCAGCAGCGCAGCAACCACCAGAACCGGCATCATCAGCGGTATCTTGATATAGATGATCTGCTGCCACTCGGATGCCCCGTCGATGCGGGCCGCTTCCAGAGAAGAGCGGGGCAGGGACTGGAGTGCGGCCAGGGAAAGGATGAAAATAAAGGGCGTCCACTGCCAGATATCGGCAATGATGACCGAGGGCAAGGCCCAGTCTGGCGAGGAAAGCCAGGGAATCGGCTCAAACCCCCATTTTTTTAAGGTCTTGTTGAAAATGCCGAACTGCGGGTTGTACATGTAGCGCCAGACCAGGCCGACGACGATCGGAGCGATCATCATCGGCAGGATAAAAATGGTCCGAAACACCGACATCCCGCGAATGGGCCGCTCAAGCATCAGAGCCAGACCCACGCCGATGACCATTTCCAGAACTACCACGGTAAAGGCGAAAGTGATGGTCACCATGAAGGATTCACGGAAATTGGGATCCTTCAGGATCCAGGCATAGTTCTTGAACCCATAAAATACCGCATCGGAGAAAGGTGTCCCCATACGCCAGTCGAAAAAACTGGCCATCGTGAGATAGCCGATGGGATAGAGCAGTGCAAAGATGAGAATGATACCGGCAGGGGCCAGAAAGAGGTACGGTGTGGCCCTGTTCATTATACTTGTCGGTCTCATCTACAAACCCCTTCAGTCTATACCATCGCTTTATTGACTGTAGCCGGGCGTCGACTTATCGACACCCGGCAGCCGCACAAATGGCCTGCACCAGCTTACTGCTGCCAGGTATAGTAGCCGGCCTTCTCCTGGATTGCCTGAGCCCGCTCGGCAACTATATCCAATGCCTCTTTGACGCTCATATCACCCGTCAGTGCCTTGGAAAGCGTGGTGCCGAGCTCATTGTTGAGCTCGCCCCAGGTCGGGATGATGGGGCGCCAGTCCGGATCGGCATACTTCAACGCTTCGGCAAAAATTTTCATATGAGGGAATTTTGCATTTACGTCAGAGTCCTCATGGGTGGAAAAACGACTGGGGTTGCCGCCTTCCAGTGCGATCATCTTGTCAACCCGTTTCGAAGTCAGCCATTGCAGCAGCAAAAAGGCAGCCTCTTTGTTCTGGGCATTGCTGGGGATGCCTATACCGAACCCGCCTGTCTGGGAGCCGCGGCGCACGCCCTCGGGGTGCATCGCCCAGCCGACCTTGCCGACGATTTTCGATTTTTCAGGATCATCAACCTCTCCGGCAACAACGGTAGAGTCCAAGAACATGGCAGCATTGCCCTGCAGAAAGGCGTTTTTCATTTCGGCAAAACCAAACGAGGTTCCACCCTCCGGACCGCACTCCAGTATCTTTTTCAGAGCCTCGCCTGCTTTTACCCCGGCCTCGTTGTTGACGATCGGGTTCCACTGGTCGTCATAGACCCTCCCGCCGAGAGGCGCCAGGTGAAGCAGAAAGGCGTGAGAAACCTGATGGCCGGAGGCCCCGCGTGAAGTCAGACCGCCCATCCCGGGCTCAAGTTCCGGAATTTTGCAGACCAGATCCAGCAACTCATCATAGGTTTCGGGGACCTTCAGGTTGTGCTTCTCGAAAATGTCCTTGCGATAACCAAAAACCGACGTTTCAGAACCGAAAGGAATACCATACAGTGCGCCCGTGGGGCCTGGCAGATACCCCTTCTTACCGCCGGCCACGCCGATATTCTGCATATAGCCGGTAATAAGATCCTCAGGGTCGTAGTTAGGGTCGGCAAGTTTCGGATTCATGAAGAACGGAGCCAACGGTTCAAGCTGGCCGGCCGGCACATAGTCAGCCTTGGAGAAAACCACGTAGGCCAGGAGATCATAGTCGCCTTTGGGCTTGGTTAGCTCCAGAGACTGCTTCTGCCGCATGGCCAGATATTGCAGTTGGTCGACCTCTACCTTGATACCGGTCTCTTCGGTGAACTTAGGAATCACTTTCATAACCGCATCGTAATGAGGATGGGCCGGAAAATTCACCACCAGGGTCGTTCCTTTGTACGGCTCATAAGGATCTGCCGCATGCACGGTTGTTGACATGATGCCAGCACTCAGCCCAACAAGCGCTGCTGTTATCAATGTCTTTTTCAGATGATCAAACATAGCTTCCTCCTCAATTAATGGTTTGGGTTGTCTAATTTCCGGATTACAGCGCTACCTCTGACTCTGAATCAAAGAGGTAGATGCTCTCTGGATCGATCGCAAAACTGAGATCCTCGTTCGCTGTCAGGGGGGTGTCTGACCCCACCTCAATGAGAATCTGCTGGCCGCCAAGACGTGAGACAATCACCGACTGACTGCCAATGTATTCTGAGAGAATTATCGGAAGCTCAAGCGCCACCTGGCGGTCGCCGGCAGATGACAGCAGGAAGGCAGAAGGCCGGATTCCCACTGTTACAGCCTTTTCAGATCGCGCCTGTATTCTTGCTTTAACATCATCGGGCAACGGCAGGGTAAAACCGTCACCGCTCACCACTAGCTGCCCCTCTGACTCACTGAGGATGCCATCAAAAAAGTTCATCGGTGGTGAGCCCAGGAAGCCGGCTACGAACTTGTTGACCGGCTTTTTATAAAGCTCTTCTGCCGTGCCTTGCTGCTGAATAATACCCTGATGCATAACCACGATTCGGTCGCCCAGCGTCATGGCCTCGACCTGGTCATGGGTGACGTACACCATGTTTTTTTCAAGCCGCTGCCTCATCAGGGCCAATTCCGCCCGCATCTGGGCACGAAGTTTCGCATCGAGATTAGATAGGGGCTCATCGAACAGAAAGGTACCCGAATCTCTCACCAATGCCCGCCCCATGGCAACACGCTGGCGCTGACCGCCTGAAAGCTGGGCGGGTTTTCTAGCCAGCAGCGGCTCAATACCCAGCATCTCAGCCACCTTTTTGACCCGCTTGTCAATCTCGGTTTTTGACTGTCGCGCCAGACGCAGCGCAAATGACATGTTTTTTGCCACATTCATGTGCGGATAAAGAGCGTAATCCTGAAACACCATGGCGATGTCCCTATCTTTGGGCTCCAGATGGGAAACTGGTTTGCCGCCGATATAGATCTCCCCGGAGGTAACGGTTTCCAGCCCGGCAATCATCCGCAGAGTAGTTGATTTACCACATCCTGAAGGACCGACCAGAACGGTAAACTCATTGTCTTCCATGGTGAGGTTCAAACCATCAATTACGGCGACATTCCCATAACGCTTGACCACATCCTCCAAGATTATTTCAGACACAATTGCTCTCCCGTGTGATTTTACCCGCAAGATACTTTGAAATTCCCAGATACACGTAACAAAGAGTAGGAAAAGGAAGGCGACCCGACATGAGAATTACCACCACCAATGAGTTAGGTTCTTGTCGTGCTATAGAGTTATATGTGATTACATATAACATTTAAACGCTCCCTGTTCAAGCATTATCAAGGGTTTTTTGGAAAAAATATGTCTCCCGAACAAGACGATGTTATTAATTGATAATACTTGAGATATCGGTAGAGAACAGGGCTGGAAATTACACTCTTTGGAGATACTTGGGCAATTTATCTGCACTGATATTTTGCTGGTACTCTTGTAGAAAAAGCACGCTTTAGGCAGACAACAACTCGCCTGAAATGCGCCTGTTTCTTCGGGAGTCCCTTGTCAGTGCGGCACCTGTCTCTGCGATGGAGCCGATTATCTTATTTTGCCAATGCCGAGAAAGTTCAATCACGCGCCCGGGCGGGGGCAATCAGCTCTGTGCTTCCGGGCGTTGCTTTTCCCATCTAGACAGAGCTGGATAGTTGATCTGAAAGAGGACCAACCCCAGAACGCAGGCAATCATGGTCATCGAAAATCCAGTCTTTATATCGCTCAAGCCGGCAACAAAACCGGTTAACCAGCACAAAAGTATCGACCCGAGGCCCCCCATGGTCGACAAGACACCCAAGGATATGCCATCACGTTTGGGAAACAGGCTGCTGGTGACGGCAAGCAAGGTCGGGTAGGTACCGGAAAAGGTAAAGCCGCTGACAGCGAGGGCCGCCAGAGCCAACCACGCATGCCCCTGCCAGGTGATGAACAGGACGATGCTCTGCAGCCAGAGCAGTGCCAAAACAATTGTGGTGCTGCCTGTGATGAGTGTAAGCCTGCTGCATACCATTCGGCCCAAGACAATACCTATCGAAAATATCGACAGTGCTGCGCTCGCCTCAGCCACTGAACTATGTTTAGCCTCGACCAGAAAAATGGTGCCAAAGAGCATCACCGCAATTTGGCTTCCCATGGTCAGAAAGTTGACTAGCAGGATAATCTTAAACCTCCCCTGGGTGAGCAGCTTTAAAAAATTTCCCAGGCCTCGAGGCTGCCCATCGGTCCGTACTGGAGCCTTATGGGGGGAAAGTGAAAAAACCAGTACCAACAGGAAGAGGAGAAAAGCCGCACCTATATAACCTGCCTGCCAGTGGTTGCCCCGGACAATCAACAGGCCCATTAGAAATGGACCAACAATTGCGCCGATTCCAAAGAATACGTGATGAATATTTAATATTGCCCCCTTATGAGAGGGATATAAACCGACAAGCAGGGTATTTGACCCGCTGAGAATGAGGCCAATACCCGTTCCCATCGACAAAGCTGCGGCCAGGCTATAATAATATGAGGGCCCAAAACATAATAACAGTGCCCCGGCACCGAGGGCAAGGCTGCCGGCACTAATGATCCATTCACGCGCTAAACGATCCGCTAAAATACCCCCGAAGAGCGTAAAGACGGTAAAACCTGCTTGAAACAATGCCATCAGTGTACCGGTCTGCTCCAGACCGATCTCAAAGTGCTTTTGCAGCGACGGCAGGCTTACCCCCATGAAAGTTATAACTAATCCATTGCAGCCCAGGGCAATGAAAGACGCGACGGTAATAAAAGGTTTATTAAGGCTCATCCTGAGGGCAGGTCGGGGTCAGTTCAAGGAAGAATTCAACGACAACGGTATCGCCGCATCGATTGCTTTGGTACTGGGACCGGGGCGTTCATTGCAGGTTTTTCACTATCACACGGGCGGCGTCAGTCAGGTCTCGATGTAAGGCTGCAATTGTTTTGTCGCTGTCTCCTTCGGCAAACCCGGACAGCATATCCTGGTGGCATTGAAGCGCACTGGTCAGATCTCTTCCCTCTATGGCGTAGAGATAAATATAGGGATTAACCCGAGCGAGCAGTCTCTGGATGAGATCCATGAGCAGAGGAGATTGGGCACAGGAATAGATGGAATGATGAAATTCGTCGTTCTTCTTTATGTAATTTCTGTGATTGATGCCGGCCTGCTTTTCCATCGCCAGATAGGCACGTTTGACCCTGGATATCGAGCTTTTCGTGTGCCTTTGGCAGGCCTTGTCAACCGCTTCGGACTCAAGCAGCAACCTGAGATTGAGCACTTCTTCGAATTCTGCACGGGTCAACTGGTTGACCTGGATCCGCTTATTGCTCTCGACGACAAGGATTTTTTCCGACTCCAGCTGCCACACCGCTTCTCTGACCGGAAGAAGGCTGACGCCGAATTCATCTGCCAGGCCCCGCAGGCTGATTGTCTGGCCCGGCAACAATTCCGCAGCGGTGATGGAGGCCCGCAATTGATCATATACTCTCTGGCGCAGCGTGACGCTGCTTATCTTTTCTAATGCCATAGCTCTATTCTCAACCCTTCAGTTATATGTGATAAAATATCACACCTCTTGCGATTGTTCAACAGCTTGTTATGCTGCGAGCCTATCAAGGTGCTGCTGAGAGGTGCCTTTTAAACGCCCTTTAGCGGGGGGACATCTGCCCCAGGTCAATTGCCATTTTTACAGGGAAGATTATCTTCTGTCAGAGTTGACCGAACCTCGTCTGCAATGGCCTTTTGACATTCCAGATAGACACGCCTCACAATACCAGGAGCGAATCATGAACGGGTTACTGAAGGAAATTGATGAACGCAGGGCCAGGCGGGCCCTGAAGTCGGAAAAAATCGATGAGGCGGCAGTGCAGCGCATTATGACCGCGGCCACCTATGCGCCAAGTTGCTTTAACAGCCAACCATGGCGATTTATGGTGGTATCAGAGGGAGAAGCGCTGGCCCGACTGCACGAGTCATTATCAGCAGGGAATTATTGGGCAAAGAAAGCGCCGCTGATGATTGTTTTGGCGACCAAGATGGAGTTTGACGCCAAACTCAGCGACAACAGAGATTATGCCCTTTTCGGCTGCGGTCTTGCCGCCGCAAACCTGATGCTGCAGGCCACCAACGAGGGCCTCTATGCGCACCCGATGGCCGGTTTTGATCCCCTGGTGGTCAAAGAAGCGTTCGGTATACCAGATGAGTACATCGTTATTACCCTGATTGCGGTAGGATATCCGGGCTCCCTGGAAGGGCTAAGCGACAAGCATGTTGCCTCGGAGAAGAGCGAGCGCAGCAGAAAACCCGAGTCGGAAGTGATCTGCCGGCAGCAGTGGAGCTTTGCCTGAAAAGCAACGCCCCACTAACAGCTCGATCGGTCAGGCAACTGCGGCGGCGCAGCACCTCGCGCTTAGATATTTCGGCCCAATGATGTTCCGGTGGAGCGCAGGTCCTCGCACGCCTGCATGATACGATCCGCCATGTTCTTTTCGGCTTTTTTACCGTATGAGCGGGGGTCGTATACTTTTTTATTGCCCACTTCGCCTTCGATCTTCAAGACACCATCATAATTTTTAAAAAAATGGTCGACGATGGGTCTTGTGTAGGCGTATTGGGTATCGGTATCAATGTTCATTTTGACCACACCGTAACCAATCGCTTCCCTGATCTCGTGCAGTTCAGATCCTGAACCGCCATGAAATACCAGGTCAAGGCGCGTGTCCTGGCCCAGTGCAGCGGCGACGGCTTCCTGCCCATCCTTGAGGATAGAGGGTTTGAGCTTTACATTTCCGGGCTTATAGACGCCGTGCACATTGCCGAAAGTTGCGGCCAGCAGGAAGCGCCCCATGGAGCCAACCTCCCTGGTTGCAAGCACCATGTCTTCGGGTGTGGTGAAGAGCTTCTCGGCAGCAACACCTGAGGTATCGTGCCCGTCCTCCTCGCCGCCAACCACGCCGATTTCTATCTCAAGAATGATCTCGTTTTCAACACAGAGCTCCATCAGTTTTTTGGACTGGGCCAGATTCTCGTCCATCGGCAGCGCCGAACCGTCAAACATATGTGAGCTGAAGAGATTGGCCTCGCCCCGGGCTCTTCTTTTTCTGGTCTCCTCGATCAGCGGCAGCATAAAGCTGTCCACGTACTGGGGGTGGCAATGGTCGGTGTGCAGGGCCACGTTGATATCGTAGTGCCGGGCAATCTCGTGGGTATAGGTTGCAAGTGCTGCCGCACCGACGGCCATGGAGTTTACCCCCTGGCCGGAGGCAAAGCTGCCGCCGCCGGTGGAGACCTGGATTATGCCGTCCGAGTTGGCTTCCTTAAAGGCCAACAGCGCCGCATTAATGGTCTCGCTTGAAGTAATATTGATGGCCGGATAGGCGAATCCGTTTGCTTTCGCATTGTCAAGCATCTGGCAGTACTGCTGATAATTTACCACAGGCATTTTGGCTCTCCTTCAGGTTGCGGGGATAAGTGTTACAGACATAGCTACACAAATAATACATTTTTTTGAAAAGTAAGTACCTTGTCCGCTCGACTCCATCAGCAACAGCCAGTATTCCAACTCGACCATCGCATGCAAGTCATTGTCAGGGCAATGACCTTTACTTATGAGCCTTTTGCAAAACTAAGATTGTCGTTCAAAATCAAACCATGCGAGAAATTTTACCACAACCATATGATTGATATTCCGAGGATAAAATTTTGCGCATAACGCAGAGTGCGGGTGAAAAGATCGTTGTGCAAATGGCTCTTATCATAGCACCTGCTGAAAAGAGTATTCTACATCTTAGCGTGGTCAGGTTGTTGTGTGACATCGCAGGCTGGCGTTATTCATTTGAATCATGGCAGGTAAAGCGGCTGGGAGATGATGATCAGCAGAAATGCAGAAATCAAGACGGGGCTGCTTTTTTAC
>JARFQM010000109.1 GCA_029287755.1 Desulfofustis sp.
CGATGCTGATCGGCGCCGTGGTCACCGCCATCTGTTTCAATCTGGTACAGGACCCGACCAACCCGCTGTACGCCCTTCCGGTACATTATCATCTCGTGCTCGGCGGCTTCGCCTTCGGTCTGGTCTTTATGGCCACCGACCCGGTCTCGGCCGCCCAGACCCAGACGGGGCAGCTGCTCTACGGTCTGCTCATCGGATTCCTGGTCATTTTCATCCGGGTGGCCAACCCCGCCTATCCCGAGAGTGTCATGCTGGCAATTCTGCTGGGCAACGTGTTCGCCCCGCTGTTCGACTACTTCGTGGTCCGCGCCAACATCAGAAGGAGGCTCGTACGCAATGGCTAAAGAACACCCTCTGAAACCGTTCTACTCGGTGCTGGTGCTCGCCTTCGCCTGCTCGGCACTGGTGGCGGCCGCCGCGGTTGGACTGAGGCCCTACCAGGATGAAAACAAGTCCCTCGATCAGAAAAAAAATATTCTCACGGCAGCCGGCCTCTTCCAGCAGGACGTTAGTATTGAAAAGCAGTTCGGTACGATAGAGACGAAGCTGGTGAACCTCGATACAGGCTCCTTCATCGAAGACGCCACCATCGATCTCACCACCTACGATCAGCTCGGAGCCGCCATGGACCAGGACAGCGGCCGGGAGATCGATGCCGATACCGATATTGCCGGCATCAAGCGGCAGGAAAAGTACTCGCTAGTCTACCTGGTCAAGGATGGCGACAGGTTCGATCAGGTGGTGCTGCCCATCCGGGGCAAAGGCCTCTGGTCGACCATGTACGGGTATGTGGCCATCGATGCCGACCTCTCCACCATTCGCGGCGTGTCCTTCTACGAGCACGGCGAAACCCCGGGACTCGGCGGCGAGATCGCCAACCCGCGCTGGCAGAAAGGGTGGCAGGATAAAGATCTCTACGATGAGAACAACGAGCTGGCGATATCCGTGGTCAAGAGCGGTACCCAGGCAAGCCCCGAAGAACAGGTCCATCAGATCGACGGGTTATCGGGGGCGACCATTACCACCCAGGGGGTCGACTCCATGCTGCAGTTCTGGTTCGGAGAGCACGGCTTCAAACCGTTTTTTGAGCAGTTAAAAAACGGAGGACTCAATGGCTGAAAGCAACAAGGAACTCCTCGTTCGTTCCGTCTTCAAACGAAACCCCATCGCCCTGCTGGTACTTGGTATCTGCTCGGCTCTGGCGGTCACCGGGCAGATGTCAACGGCCTTGGTCATGTCGATCTGTGTGACCCTGGTCACCGCCTTTTCGAGTCTGACCATCTCTATTGTGCGCTACCAGATCCCCAACACGGTTCGCATAGGTCTGCAGATCATGGTCATTGCCACCCTGGTTATCCTCGTCGATCAGATTCTGCAGGCCTTTTTCTATGAGCTCTCCAAGCAGCTCTCCATCTTTGTCGGTCTGATCATCACCAACTGTATCGTCATGGGCCGGGCCGAAGGGTTTGCCATGTCCAACCCGCCGATCCCAAGTTTCATCGACGGCATCGGCAACGGGCTCGGCTACAGCTTCATTCTGATGAGTGTTGCCTTGGTGCGGGAGCTGTTCGGCTCAGGATCGGTGTTTGGCTACCAAGTTTTCGCGACCGTTAACAACGGCGGCTGGTACGTGCCCAACGGCATGCTTGTGCTGCCGGCCAGCGGCTTCTTTCTGATCGCGCTGCTGATCTGGCTTATCCGCGCCTACGATCCCGAACAACAGGAGAGTCAATAATGCAGTATCTCGACATCATTTTCCGCTCCCTGTTCATCGAGAACCTGCCGCTGAGCTTTTTTCTCGGCATGTGCACCTTTCTGGCTATTTCCAAAAAGGTCACCTCGGCCGTGGGACTTGGCCTGGCGGTGGTGGTCCTCACCGCTATCACCGTGCCCCTGAACAACTTTCTGCTCAATTCGCTTCTCAAGGGCGGGGCGCTGGGGTGGCTCGGCCAGCCGACTATTGATCTGACCTTCCTCGGGCTGATGATTTATATCGCCACCATCGCCGCGGTGGTCCAGATTCTCGAGATGGTGCTCGACAAGTTCGTGCCGGCGCTGTACAACACCCTGGGCATTTTTCTGCCGCTGCTGACCGTCAACTGTGCAATCCTCGGGGCTTCGCTGTTCATGGTCGAGCGCGACTACACCTTTCTGGAAAGCGCCGCCTACGGGCTAGGTGCCGGGGGCGGATTCATGATGGCCGTGATACTGCTGGCCGCGATCCGGGAAAAAAGCGAATATGCCGATTCCCCCAGAGGCTTGCGCGGACTGGGCATGACTTTTATTTCCGCCGGCCTGATGGCCATGGCATTCATGGGCTTCGCGGGCATCAGTTTCTAGTATTTGAGTATGATATGAAAGATCAACATACGGAAGTATCCGGATGAATGAAATAATTTACGGGGTATCCATATTTCTGGCCATCCAGTTCGTCCTGGTCGCCCTGATTGTGGGAACCAAGAAGACGCTGCTGCCGGGCGGCGACCTGTCCATTATCGTCAACGACGACAAGGAGTTGAAGGCCGAGCCGGGCGGTAAACTGCTGACCACCCTGGCCGACCAGGGAATTTTTCTGTCCTCCGCCTGCGGCGGCGGCGGCAGCTGCGCCCAGTGCCGCTGTATCGTCACCGAGGGCGGCGGCTCCATTCTGCCCACCGAGGAATCGGCGATCACCCGGCGCGAGGCCCGGGAGGGATACCGACTCGCCTGTCAGGTGCCGGTGAAGCGGAGCATGAAGATCGAAGTGCCGCCGGAGATGCTCGAAACCAGAAAGTGGGAGTGCGTTGTCGCCTCGAACGAAAATGTCGCCACCTTCATCAAGGAACTGGTGCTCCAGCTGCCGGAGGGCGATTACGTCGATTTCAAGGCCGGCGGCTACATTCAGATCGAGGTACCGCCCCACGAACTGGATTATCAGAGTTTCGACATCGACAACCGGTTTCTCGGCGACTGGCGGAAGTTCAGAATGTTCCAGTATAAATCACACGTCTACGTCCCCGTGACCAGGGCCTACTCGATGGCCAACTATCCCGAGGAGCGAGGCATTATCAAGCTCAACGTCCGCATCGCCAGCCCTCCCCCCGGTCAGCCGGCTGCTCCTCCGGGACAGGCCTCATCCTATATTTTCAACCTCAAGGAGGGTGACAGAGTCACTATTTCAGGCCCCTTCGGCGATTTTTTCATCCAGGAAAATGACCGAGAGATGGTGTACATAGGCGGAGGCGCCGGCATGGCGCCGCTGCGCAGCCATATCTTCGATTTATTCAAGCGCAAGAAGACCAAGCGCAAAGTCTCATACTGGTACGGCGGCCGTTCCATGCTTGAGGTCTTTTATCAGGATGAGTTCGAGGAACTGGCCAGAGAACACGACAATTTCACCTTCAACCTAGCCCTCAGCGCGCCCCTTCCCGAAGACAATTGGGAGGGGTACACCGGGTTCATCCACCTTGTGCTCTACGACAACTACCTCAAGGATCACCCGGCGCCCGAGGACATCGATTACTATGTCTGCGGTCCGCCGATGATGCTCGAATCGGTGCAGGAGATGCTCGACAATCTCGGTGTAGAGCCGGAAAATATCCACTTTGACGATTTTGGCGGCTAAACCTGCAGAATCCTAAGACAGCGCTTTGAACCGTGGCTATATTTTTAGGGTAAAAGACAATCGCAAGGAGCAGTTATGATGCTTTTTCTTTCGACCCTGGGCCTTACCATCGTACTTTTCATAGGGGCGGCCCTGGTTTTTAATTTCTCTAAACAAAAAACGGGCCGTTCCCGTCCCTCCGGGTCCCCGGGCTGTCAGCAGCGCGGTTCGCATCTGGGATGCAGTTGCAGTGCTGCGGTGCAAACCACGATTTCCCGCCTTTAACCTGCCCTCGGGCCCCACCTCTGGTAAACTGCCTCAACCCGAGAACGTCAGGCTTGTTCCCCCGCTCTGAGCACATCCAAGCCCGGTCCTCTGTCTTTTTTCCTATCTCGAGAGCCAGCCCCGGTGCAATAATTCGCGGCACACGCATAAAAGGAAAAAATTTGCGCCATAATTTAGAGTTTGCTAAACATCTCCGACCCCGTTTGACAGTTACCTAAATTTTATTTAGTTTCCATCAGGAAACGTGAGATTTTGTTTCGAGATCGAGGCGTGCGAGAAATTTTACCACAGGCATATAGTTAATATTCCGAGGATAAAATTTTGAGCACAACGAAGATATTGGACAAAAGGTCCGTTTCCGGATGGAAACTATTTAGGATTCTCGATAATCCAACCGACTCACTGAGGCCGCCATGCTCATCGATCAGCTCAATCTTGATATCATAAGGCATCTCAAAGAAGGACGGAAATCGTTCAAAAAAATCGCCGATGCCCTCGACGTTACTGAAAATACCGTCCGTTCCCGCGTCAACAAACTCTGTGCAGACGGCATCCTCGACTTCACCGGCAATATCGACCCCGAAAGCCTGAAAGGGCACCGCCTTCTCTATCTCGGAGTAAAACTCACCGATCTCGACATTTCCAGAAAAGGAGATGACTTCAGCCGGTTGCCGGGAGTCCTGTCGGCAGCGATTGTCACCGGACGCTACGATCTCATCCTGCAGGTCCTGCTCAACGACAATTTCAATTTGCTCGAGTTCATCACCGAGCATGTGGCAAAAATAGAAGGAGTTCAGACGGTTGAGAGCTTCATCGTCTACAAGGGATACAATTTGAAAGTGCCCTACATCCTCTAGATGCACCATGGTCGATAACACCGGTAACCACCGTGTGAAGCCTTAGCACGCCCGCCGCCCAAGGAAAAAGACTCGTGTCCCTGACACTGCCCGTGGATAATTCTCCTTTCTCCAGTGGACGTCGCATCGCCATAGACACGGCGCTAAAAGCAAATGGTGTGGACGAACTCACCCCCCTGCTCAAGAGGTGGGGGAGTGTCCCGCCCCGGACCCGGGCCGCAAGCGCTGCTGTGTATAAATAAAAAACCGGCCAGCAATGCATTTGGGGGGGATTTCTATCGACTTGTGGTCAGCATCGTGCCAATATGCATGGTGGCAGCACGGCATATAATCAGGAGCGCATATGTATACTTTTCAAGTAATCGTCGAACTTTTGAACGCCACCCAGATTCCCCGGTCGCTGGTTATGGACGGCTGTGTGGCCGCAGGGTATACCGGTCGTGATCAAGCATCTGTGCACCAACATATTGAGGAGTTGAAAAAACTGGGTGTGGCGGCCCCATACGAAATCCCCGCCTTTTATTGGATCAGTCCGCATCGACTGACTCAGCAGGCGGAGATTCAGGTTGTTGGTGAACAAACCAGTCCAGAAGTGGAGTTTTTCTTGGCAGCCGGAAACGATGGCAGTCTATATATCACAATTGCCAGTGATCACACCGACCGGGAACTTGAAGCCGTGTCCGTCAGTAAATCAAAACAGGTCTGCGACACAGTGCTGGGCGACACGTTCTGGTCAGTGGACGATGTGGTCAATCACTGGAACGAGATAGAGATATCAGCCAAGGTATATCATCAGGGCAGGTGGATTGACTATCAAGCTGGCATGCTGGGACAGATCCTGCACTACGCTGACCTGCTGGAACGCATCAAAAAAGACGATCCCGGCAAGACTGCACCCGGACTGCTCAGCGGCACCCTCCCGATTATCGGGGGCGAGGCACTGTATGCCTCAGCCTGTGAGATAACCATGCGGGATCCGGTTCTGAAA
>JARFQM010000122.1 GCA_029287755.1 Desulfofustis sp.
GCCAAACAGGATTACCTCCGAGTAGAGGAAAATCCACATGCCAATTTTCACACCGGTTTTATCAATGGCCTTTTCCATACCTATCCTTTGTTTTTTGCGGCACGTGCAAGCACCCCGGAGAAATCGTACGGATATTCGAGAACCTTCGGTTCGTCGACGAAGTTGTGCAGTGGCGGCGGCGAAGGCACTGTCCATTCGAGCGTGGTGCCGCCCCACGGATCTGCGCTCGCAGGTTCCCGTACTCTGAAAGAAACCCAAAGATTGATGAACATCAGCATGATGCCGATCACCATGAGGATGCCTCCGAACCCTGCCAGGAAGTTGCCTGTTTCAAATTGCGGCAGATAATCATAATAGCGTCTCGGCATGCCCTGCATTCCGAGAATGAACATCGGAATGTAGTGGAAGATGAAGCCGACTGTCGCCAGAACCGCGGCAATATAGGCCTTCTTGAAGTCGTACATGATGCCGAACATTTTCGGCCACCAATAGTGGAGACCGGCGAAGAAGGCAAAGCCGGTGCCGCCGAACATGGTAAAGTGAAAATGGGCGACCACGAAGGTGGTGTCATGCACGTGGATGTCGGTGCCGGCCGCGCCGAGCACCAGCCCGGTCAAGCCCCCGACGGTAAAAAGATAGATAAATATCAGCGCCATAAACAGCGGTGGCGTCATCAGAATCGAGCCTTTGTACATCGTCGAAACCCAGGAAAACACCTTTACCGCCGTGGGAATGGCCACCAGATACGTGAGCAGCGAAAAGACAAAGACCGAAACATCGCTCATGCCGCTGGTATACATGTGATGGGCCCAGACCAGAGAGCCGGCGATGGCGATGGCCATCGACGACACGACGATGCCCTTGTAACCGAAGATCGCTTTTCTCGAGAACACCGGAATAATCTCTGAAATAATCCCCATGCCTGGAAGAATCATGATGTAGACGGCCGGGTGCGAGTACATCCAGAAAAGGTGCTGGTAGAGCAGCGGATCACCGCCTTTGGCCGGGTCGAAGAGGCCAATGTTAAGAAATCTTTCCAGAACCACCAAAACCAGAGTGATGGAGACCACCGGAGTGGCGAGGATCTGCACCCAGGCGGTGGCATAGATCGACCAGGTAAATAGAGGGATCTGCAGCCATCCCATTCCCTTGACCCGCATTCTATGAACGGTGGTCACGAAATTGAGTCCAGTGAGCATCGACGACATGCCCAGAATAAATGCCGCCGTTACCGTCAGTGAGACATTGGTTTCAGTGGTAACCGAAAAGGGAACGTAGAAAGTCCAGCCGGTATCGGCAAAACCATCTCCTGTGAACAGTGAGATCACCGCCAGCAGGCCGCCGAACATGTAGAGATACCAGGAAAACAGATTGAGCCGGGGAAAGAAGACGTCGTCGGCACCAATCTGGATGGGCAGAAAAAAATTGCCGAAAATGGCGGGAATTGCCGGAATCACGAAAAGAAAGATCATGATCACCCCATGCAGGGTGAAAAAAGAGTTGTACACCTCCGGCGGCATGATCGTCTCGCCAATGAACATCAATTCCAGTCGCAGCGCCATGCCGAGGAAGACGGCCAGCACCAGCCAGAAGAACACAGCCCAGAGATACATCAGGGCCAGCCGTTTATGATCGTGGGTGAGCAGCCAGGCTTTGATTCCGGTCAGCCCGGCCGGTGATGGTGTCTCGTAAAATGATTTTACCTTTTCCATATCACTTATCCATGTTGCGATGATGCCTGGTCCGGATCATCGGGACCTTTTCTCCAGATGAAACGGACCAGGAAGAATACTGCCAGACCGGCGAACAGAGCTAAGACGCCGACTTTAACCCCCTGAAAAAACCATTTATTGGTATCGGGATCGTAGTTAAAGCAGTAGTTCAAAAGCCGCTTTATCGATCTCGCCGGCACCCCTTTGGCGGCCTCGGCAAGCGCAAGCTCTACGTCACCGGGAATGAATGTCCCGTACACATATTTGATTACTGTGCCATCGGGGGCCACGGTAACCAACGTCGAAGGGTGGATAAACGTGCCGTCTCCCAGGGGCTTGAAGGTAAAGCCAATGGTATCGAGCACCGCCGCCACGTTTTCCTGGGTACCGGTCAGAAACCGCCATTGCTCCTCGGGAAACCCCTCATACAGAAGTTTCACATAGTTGTTCTTGGCAGTCCGCGCATTTTCGGGTGTTTCGAGATGGTTAAAGCTCAGGGCGATTACCCCATAGTCGTCGCCTATCTCCATCTTCATCCGATTGATGGCCAGAGCCAGATTAGCCAGATTGGTGGGGCAGGAATTGGGACAATAGAAATAAATGGGCAGCAGGATGGTGGGCTTGTCGATCAATTCGCCGAGGGTGACCGCCGCCCCATTTTCGTCGACGAACTCGGTATTCAGGGGCAGGAGAGCCCCGGTCTTTTCCTCAACCCAGACCGTTCCCTGCTCTTCAGTCTGGCCGGGTGTCGCGCTGGACTGGGCAGCTACAAGGCTCGGCGGGCCGAGTCCGCAGAGCGCAAGCAAGACAATTATAATGGGAAGCGTTTTCACCTCGGGAGCCGGCAATCTCTATTGTACTGCTCCTGTGGAAAGGTTGACGGTTTTCTTCGCATTCTGCCTGTGCCGAGGTTTGAAACTGTCTCTGTCGGGGCCGAAGGCAAGCAACACAATCGTATCTCCATCGGCCGACAGCGCTGAGTCATACTTATCGCCGGAATCCATAGGGATGGTGAATTCTATGGTGGTCATCCCTCCGTCCTCGGAACCTCCCACCAGGGTCACATCGGAGGTGCCGCCCAGTTTCTCGTCGGCGGAGTGGCCCGTATTCTTGTCGCCGAAATGATCAACCACCTCTGCTTCACCGCCCTTGACGTAGCCAAGGATGTAATTACCGTCCTTCATCTTGTTGGTAGGATTAAAGCCGACCGCAACCCATCCTTTGGTTTTGGCGCTGACTTTGCCATGCAGGGTATCGCCATCAACCTTCCAGGCAAAAGTGACGCCTTTTGCCTCCACTTCATGCTCGTAAGTTGCACCCTGAGCGGCGTTAATCGCGACGAGACAGACGAGTACCAGGGTTAGACTGACAAATGTTTTTTTCATGGCTGATCCTCTCCTTTTGTTTTGGCCATTATCAGATGCTTACACCACAAATACTAGATACATTTAGTAATACTTATTGCCCTAATTACAATAGCGAATTCTAAATATCGAGGTGGCCCTCAATGGGTCGATATGCTGGTTTCCAGTATCTTGAGTTATTTAGTAATGATAACCATTACCATTTTTCTAAATTTTTCCTTATCGCAATGTTTCGTGATTGCGGCCACTATTCCATTTATGTTTTACTCACCAGTTGTTAGACGATATTTCCTGAATAGAACTGCAAAGCAACCGACACATGTGAGGTCCGCTATTGCGGTGAGAGACAAGGCGGGCTGCCACAACTAACAGGAGGATGAAACATGCCACAAAGACTTGAAGTGTATAAATGCAAACTCTGCGGCAACATTGCTGAGGTGGTGACCGGCGGTGCGGGAGCGCTCGTCTGCTGCGGTCAGGACATGGTTCTGATGGAGGAAAACACGGTTGACGCCGCTCAGGAAAAACATGTTCCGGTGCCCACCAGGGTAAACGGCGGCTGGGAGGTCGCGGTCGGTTCGGTAGCTCACCCGATGGAAGAAAAACACTGGATCGAATGGATCGAACTGAACGTCAACACCATCAGCTACAAAGAATTTTTGGATCCGGGCCAGGAGCCCAAGGCCTTCTTCCCGGTCGATGCGGCCGAGGTGGATGTTCGTGCCTACTGCAATTTGCACGGTCTCTGGAAAGCCTGATCTCGGCCACGGTTCAACGTCTATTGATGGCGACTGCCCGGCCTGCGGGGCGTCGCCATTTCAGTTTCGGCTCACCTTATCTTCAGCGGGCCAGCCGGCGTTCTGGATCCTCCCAGCGGCCATTCAAGTTCGACCTCGAGCTTCATGGTAGTTTTCTTTTTACCCGTTTCTTTCTCGGCCTTAACTTCTACTTCAAGCTGCGAGGGTATCGACAGGTTGACAGTCTTTTTACCCCGCTCGAGCACGATCTCCCCCTTCTCGATTTTCTGGGCGATTTTTCTCAGCAGAGCGGCGGCCTCACCACTGCTCATTTTTTCCTCATTCTTGAACAACACAACTTCTTTACCCACCGCATTCCTCCTTTAAACGATCAGACTTCCTTGGTATGCCCCAACGCTACCAGAAGCACAGACCAGGCCTGAATCTTCTGAGACAGCGACAGCGTCGCCAGCGCCGGACTGGTTGACGGGAGCCGGTGAAGCACAAATTTTCTCTTGTCAAGCGGCTTGGTTGTCAAAACGCGCTTCCTGAATTCAGCTTCTGCCACTGCACCGTTAAAAAATATGGTATGGATCAATCTGTTATTTTCAAAGAAATCATCGAACTCATTGATAATCATGGAATCTTTGCGAATTGACGAGTCAAGGCTGCCGTTCCTGCTGCAGCTCGTCAACACATCCCAGAGTGCAATCCGGTTTCTGTTCAGAAATCCCACACGCTCCCCGTACTCTCGCGTGTAATCAAATCCCAGCAGCTCACCCATGATTGGCCAGAACCCGTTGTAGGGATGAGCGTAATACTGGTTTTTCTGCAACGAGGCCTGCCCCGGGAACGAGCCGAGCACCAGCACCAGATCCGCACCGGTGCAGACTGGCGGAAAGCCCACATTGACCCGGGCGGCTGACGATCTTGGTATATTTTTCGTGGTCATCTGAGCGTGCGCTGTCCTGCCTGTTTTGCTGGGGTGCGCTTTGGTAAATGCAAATTGCAGCCGGTTTGCTTATAGTTGTCAAAGAGAGGCGTTCTTCCTCCATGATACGCCAAATAGTAACCATTGACCCCAAGTGTTGTCATGAAAAATAAAACCAGGATAGAACGAGACTCTATGGGCGAAGTCGTCCTGCCAGAATCGGCACTTTATGGACCACAGACCCAGCGGGCGCTGAATAATTTCACCATCTCCGACCAGAAAATGGACGCCCGCTTCATCAGTGCTCTGCTCCTGGTCAAGCAAGCCGCTGCTGAAGCAAACCGTCATCTTGGACTTCTCCCCACAGCAAAAGCCGAGGCCGTCATCAGGGCCGCCGAGAGGCTTGCAGATGAAGAAATGATGTGCCATTTCCCCGTCCCCATGCTGCAGACCGGCTCCGGCACCAGCACCAATATGAACGCCAATGAAGTAATTGCAAGACTGGCGGAACTGGAAGGCATCGAGCTGTCTGCAAATGACGAAGTCAATATGGGGCAGAGTTCCAACGATGTGATTCCTTCGGCCCTGCACATCGCCTCGGCCATCCAGATCAGTACTGAAGTTATACCCGCCCTGACAGGATTGCGCCAAATAATCGAGAGCGTCGCAGCCACTCATCGCCACGTGGTGAAAACGGGCAGGACCCATCTGATGGACGCCTTGCCCATCAGATTCGAGCATGAACTCAAGGCCTGGAGTTCGCAGCTTGGCGACAATATCGACCGGCTCACCACTTCTCTCAACCGCCTGAAAAAGATACCGCTGGGAGGTACCGCCGTCGGCAGCGGGGTCAACTGCGCCCCGGGATTTGTTGAACAGGCTTTGCAGGCCTTGAAGCGCCGCAGCGTGGTGGAATTCGAGTCGATGGACTCCGCCTACAAGGGGTTGAGCAGCATTGACACGGTGCTGGAGGCTTCCGGCCAGCTCAAAACCTGTGCCGTAAGCCTGATGAAAATCGCCAATGACCTGAGGTGGATGAATTCCGGTCCGCACAGCGGACTGGCCGAGATCCGGCTGCAACCGCTGCAGCCCGGCTCATCGATCATGGTCGATAAAGTCAACCCGGTGATTCCTGAAGCGGTGTGCATGGCGGCTGCCCGGGTCATCGGCAATGATCTGTCGATAACCATCGCTGCTCAGTCCGGCAACTTTCAGCTCAACACCATGCTGCCGCTGGCCGCCAACGATCTGCTCAACAGCGGGGAACTGATCGCCAACGCTTCCACGGCTCTGGGAGAAAAGGCCGTCGGCCCAATGGAGGTGCTGGAAGACCACATGGAGGAGCCGCTGTCGAAGACCCCTGTGCTGGTCACCTCTCTCACCCCGCACATCGGCTATATGAAAGCTGCGGCCATCGCCAAGAAGGCGCGGGAACAGAACCGTCCGATACTTGAAGTGGCCCTTGAGGAAACGGATCTGGACCCGGAATTTCTTTCCAGATTGTTGGATCCACGCTATCTGGCCGATGGAGGAAGGGGCTGAACCGACGCCGGATGTCTTAGTTGCGGGCCGGCCGATACTGCCTGATAACCCGGTAATAATAACGGTGCACGAACTGACCGTTCTTGGTCACATCGATCGAGTGGATGTTGTTCATCAGCCAAAATCGTTTCTGAAAATAGGGATGTTCAACCCGTATCCTGCTGGAGGCGATGGCGATGATGTCTTTGCCGTAATGTTCCTCGGGCTCAGCCCAGTATTCGTACATGAGCGCTTGCCAGCCGAACAGGTGCCAGCCCAGAGTTCCCTCGATCGCCGCTTGCTGCTTCTGCGGCTCACCACGATAAAGTTTCGCCCGGTAAAACGCCAGCCCGCTGCTGATCTGGTAGGGATCCATACCGACAACCAGAGGCCGGTTGCCGGTGTACTCCTCAACTTTGTCGGCCACCAACTCCACTTCTTCGGCCAGGTCGTCCCAGCCCAGCAGAAAAATATCGGCCTGAAAGGGCACCGACGGAAGCCCCAGGGTCGCGTAGTGCAGGAAGACGCAGTAGCCAACCACCAGTAGAGAAGCGCTCAGCTTCCAGAGCCAGTGCAGAAAGCAGAGAACGGTTGATGAAAGCTCACGGCATGACAGGGCGGCGGTGCACCCCAGAAAGGGGAGCAGGGCCAGCCAGACGGGGCTGGTCCAATTCAGTTTCACCTCTCTGGAGAAACTGAAAATGAAAAATACCAGCAGCGGTGCAAGGATCAACAGCAGCAGCAGCAGGAAACTGCGCTGCACCCCTGTGCTGGCGTCCCCGTCCCGAACCTGAGCATGGGCCTTGAAGAAGCCATTTCCGCGAAAAAGGAAATAGAGCAGGCCGAGCAGACCGGCCGGGGTGAGGAGCATGACCATATACCCTATCAGCCGATCAGTGGTGAATAAATCGGTGCCGCTGATCCGCTGCTCCCCCTGGAACAGAAAAGAAATCC
>JARFQM010000139.1 GCA_029287755.1 Desulfofustis sp.
CCATAATCGAAGCGACCAGAAGCTGCCTCGCCGAGCCTTCTTCCTATTCCCACCGGGCAGCCATGCTCTGGAGTTCGATGATGGCCCTGGCCCCGCTGTCAACGGCCGGTCTTGGACGAATCCATCACTCCCTGCATGTGCTCGAACATGGGGTTTCCGCTCTTCATAATATTCCTCACGGTGCAGGATTGGCCGCCTTGCTGAGCGGATGGCTCAGCAGCCATCTGGAAGAATTTTGCAACCCACTTGCACGGTGGGGTGAGGAGGTATTCGGGGTGGCAGGTACAACTGAAACTGACAAATCGCAGGCTGCGATCGAGGCGCTGCATAACCTGCTGCTCTTGCTGGGTTGTCCGACCAGGCTCAGCGATCTCGGCATGGCTCAATGAGATCTTGACCCCATTAGTGCACATGCAGCAGCTCAATTAAGGGTTCGGGGTATACCAGGTTTGGATGAACGCAGATCCCTGGCTATCCTGAAGAGGGCCCTGTAGCCGACATACCCCCGGCTTTTCAATCTATCCGCAGGGCCTCAGCAAGCTCTGAGATATCATCGAGTTGGTCCACCTCTCTGACCAGGCTGACAATTCTGCTGCACTGGGCCTCCGGCAGCACCTGTCCCGCCAGAGATGAAAACTTGGCAATGATTTCATCCCAACTCAGAGGATTTTCCGGGTCCCCCTTGGGATAGTCGAGCTGGTGTTCGAATGTTTTACCTGTGGTTGTCTTGATGACTACCCTGGCCGGCCACTTTGCGGGAAACTCCTTGTTCAACTCAGGATCACGCATACAGTTGACCAGCTTCATGAACCTTTTGATTTCACTATTATCTATTTCATCCGCATGATAGCGGTCAAGCGAGGCATCTCTTCTCAAAACCGCGAGGGCGGCGCCAAACGGCATGGAAAACTGCGCGTCCACCACGGATCGTGGTTGTCGTTTCTGCTCGGCCGGTTCGGCGACGAGGGCGAAACCGGCATCGAGAATGGCGATATCCACCCGGGCGATCTCCTCCGCTCGTACCTCATTGGTTTTGATTATTTCCAGAATGCAGTCAATTGGTCCCTGCTTATAGCGGCAGCAGGCGTGGGGTTTTATCGAGGTGTTCATCACCTCCCACGGGGTGGCCCAGTTGCGCATGACCTCGCCTGGATCAGACTCCGGTGAGTAGCCGTGTAGAAACCCGAATTTTCCTTCGATGATCGAAGCCGGTCCGCTGAATCCCTCCCTGGCAAGTTCGGCGGCGACCACACCGCTGTGGGCGGCCCAGCCCGCGTGAAAGCGTTTGGTAAAGGAACCGTCGGAGAGAAACTCGAGTGATCCGGCAGCCTGACTTCCGGCAATGCCAAGGGCGTAAACAAATTGTTCCTCGGTCAAATTGAGCAGTTTGGCCGAGGCCGCCGCAGCCCCAAAAGCCCCGCAGGTGCCGGTGGGGTGAAATCCCTGACGGTAGTGGGCGGTGGGGTTCAGGGCAATGCCCAGCTTAACCATGAGCTCGTAGCCGACAATTATTGCAGTGAGCAATTCGGCACCGCTGCAGCGGTTCTCATAACCGGTTGCAAGCGCCGCCGGAATAACAGCGACCGCAGGATGTAGGGAGCCGCTGTTGACCACATCGTCGAGTTCGAGCGAATGGGCTGCCGTTCCCACCGCCAGGGCAGCGAACGAGGCCTCGCTCTTTATAGCGGTACCGATGATCGGAATTTGCCGGTCCTGTGAACATTTTCGTGCGGCCAAACGGAGAACCGGGAGGGTCGATTCGGTCATGGTGCCCCGAACGGCGCATCCCAGAAAATCGAGCAGCAGATAACGGCTTCGATCGACGACCTCCTCGCTGAAGGAAGAGAACTCTGTCTGTGCGCATGAGGCGCCGACGCGGCGGGTCAGATTTGCAGGGGATGTGTGCATCATGAACCTCTTGGTATCTCGAGCCGGTAATTATTATTCCAGGTCAAATCCCTTCTTGGCCAGAGCGATGAAATGGGCAACATCGATCTCTTTGGGGCAGACGTGGGAACAGGCCTTGGACGTATGACAGCGATAGACGCCCTGATCGCTGTATATTGTTTTGAACCTCGCGTCCTTCTCCTGCTCCCTCGGGTCCAGCACCCGGACGATTGAGGCCAGCATCGCGTTGGGGCCGAGAAAAGTCCTGTGGCTGCTGATGCAGGCGGAGGCGCAGCAGAAACAATTAATGCACCTGGTGGCGTCGACATACTGTTCGAGTTGATCGGGGTTTATCTGGTGTTCCTCGCCACCCTGCCCCTGCGGCAGAGGATCTATGATATACGGTTTGACACTGTTGACCCGTTCATATGCCTCATCGGAATCTATCACCAGATCGCGGACCACTGGTGCCACCTCGAGTGGATCCAGTGTAAAAACTGTGGTCCCGAAAAGCTTGACTCCTCTTTCCACCAGCAGTTCACAAGCCAGCATTGGCCGGCCGTTAATTTTCATGGAGCAGGTTCCGCATTGCCCGTGTTCGCAGGACGAGTTCCAGGTAAGCGTCGGATCCTGTTCGTCGTTGATCATTCTCAGAAGGTCGACGAAGCGCATGATCGGCCCGGCTTGGATCTTATAGGTCTGATAGCGGGGACCGTCATCAGAATCAGCCCGAAAGATGTTAAGCGTCAAATCGTAGAGTGTGGTCATATCTTCACCGCTGCCAGGGGGAGAAGTGGTTAGTAGCTGCGCTCGATAAAATCAAAATGTGCACTGTGCTCGCCGCCTGCCTCAAAGATGCTCATATCGATTTCCCTGCGCTGGAGATGGCACGCTCCACTGCTGTCAATGCCGATCAGAGTATGATGGTTGAACTCGGCGAGTCGGTTATTGTAGTCGTCCCTGAAGTGGGCCCCCCGCGATTCTTTTCGGTAGCGCGCCCCATGACAGATCGATTTGGCGACGAGCAGCAGGTTGTCAAGCTCCCAGCGCTGCAGCAATTCCTGGTTCATGGGCAGACGGCGATTGGCAATCGCAATCTTCCCGGTGCGTTCTTCGATATCTTCAATGGTCTCAATCGCTTCTGCAATTGACTCTTCGGTCCTGAATACGCTCACCTTGTCAGTCATGACGGTACGCAGGCGGGACCGCAGTTTGCCTATGCTTTCTGTCCCTCCGCTGGCAAAGTATTCAGAGAATTTTTTCGGGAAACTTGCAGGAGTGGGGTCATGATGCGTTCCGGGC
>JARFQM010000199.1 GCA_029287755.1 Desulfofustis sp.
CTGATAGACTACCTCGGCTGGCACGAGATCACCCCGCAGCGGCTGCGCGACAAGATCTTTTCCATCCTGGAAAACGAAGATCATTTCACCGAGGCAATGGCCAACTTCAGGTTAACGGGTATCGACACAATGCTCCAACGCCTCAAGTATTTCCGGGACCAGGAGGGCGACGCGGTCCTGGCCTCAGCCGCCAAAACTTTAGCAGTTCAGCCATGAGCGGCACCCCGCCGACCCTTGCCTATATCCTCAAGGGCTACCCCAGAATTTCTGAAACCTTTGTCTCCAATGAGATTCTTCTGCTGGAAAGACTCGGTTTTTCCATGCATCTTTTCCCGATGCGCCGCGGCCGAGAAGACTTCTGCCACGAGTCGGTCACCCAGATCAAGGCCCGGGTCGATTACCTGCCCACCGAGTTGCTCACCGACCTGCCCAAACTGATTGGTCCCAACATTCTCTGCGCCGTCCAGCGCCCCAGGCGCTATCGGCACGCCCTGGCGACTGCGGCGCGGCGTTTCCGCCGGACCCGGCGGCAGGCAACTTTCAAACATCTCTTCCAGGCGGGCTATCTCACCCAGAAGTTCCTGACCCCAAACCCCGCCATCTGCCACCTGCACGGTCACTTCGCCCACTCCCCAACCTCGGTGACCATGTTCAGCAGTCTGCTCTCCGGGCTCAGTTTCAGTTTCACCGCCCACGCCAAGGATATCTACACCTCCCACCCCGATCAATTGCGAGAAAAACTGGCGCAGGCGGTGTTTGTGGCAACCTGCACCAGGCAGAATAAAGACTATCTGGAAAAACTGAAAAACAACAACGGCGCCAGTGTCCACTGCATTTATCACGGCATCGACCTGGACCTTTTCAAAAGCGAAGAGACCCGGGCGGCAACTACTCCTCCTTACCGGTTGCTGACCGTTGCCAGAATAATCGAGAAGAAAGGGTTGCCCACCGTCTACCGGGCCCTCCAAAGGCTGGTCGACAAGGGCATCGAATTCGAGCACACCTTAATCGGCGACGGCGACGACCGCGACTCGGTGCTTGGGCTCATCCAGGAGCTGGGCCTGGGATCCCGCTGTCACTGGCTCGGCACCAAACCCCACGAGGAAGTACTCGACCACTTGCGCCACAGCGATCTCTTCATCCTGGGCAGCAAGATAGCCGCCGACGGCGACCGGGACGGCATCCCCAACGTGTTGGTTGAAGCGCTGGCCATGGGAGTGCCGGCGGTGGCGACCAGGGTATCGTCGATTCCGGAGATCGTCATCGACGGCACGACCGGGTTGACGGTGGACCAGGAGGACAGCGAAGCGTTGTCGGAGGCGGTCGTCCGGCTGTTGACAGACAGGGAACTGCGTCAAAAGGTTATGACAAGGGGCATCGAGTTTGTCAGAGCACATTTCGACAACAGCAGATTGATCGTCGATCTGGCCAGGCTGTTCATCGATGCCGACCCGAGGCTGGGGCAGAGGGTGACCCTGCCCTGAAATTCAGTTTTACGGCAGGCAACATGGGTGTATCGAAAGCGACGCTTTTCGGCCTGCTCAGGCACGGTCAGACCACCTGGAACAGGCAGCGGCGGGTCCAGGGACGGCTTGATTCCCCGCTCACTGCCGACGGTATCGAGGCGGTGCGGGAATGGGCCCGGTTTCTCTCCGGCCCGCGCTGGAGATGGACCCGCATCATTACCAGTCCCGCACCTCGGGCCAGAACCACCGCCGCCCTCATCAACGAAGCACTGCGGGTCGAGATTCGTGAGGAGCAGGACCTGCGCGAACAGGACTGGGGCATCTGGGAAGGATTGAGCTGGGCCGAGATACAAACCGACAGCAGTGATGAGCTGCGTAAGCAGGTAGAAAAAGGCTGGTCGTTCCGGCCCCCGGAAGGAGAGAGCCGAATCGAGGTCTGCCGCCGGGCGCGGATCCTCCTGCGTTCCATCGGGCGTGAGTATCAAGGCGAGCAGATCCTGGTGATTACCCATCAGGGAGTCATAAAATCGTTGATCTATGCCCTTGAAAAACGAGACTTTCTCCCCGGGGAACCAAAGCTGATCGACAAGGACCGGCTGCAGACGATTTCCTTCTGCAATGACACGATGACCGGTTTCGCCTACAACATCAAGCCCACCCCGACACCGTGAGAATTCTCTACTACTGTCAGCATGTGCTCGGGGTCGGCCATTTTCACCGCAGCCTGGAGATTTGCCGGGCCTGCAGCGACGCGCACCAGGTCACCATGATTGTCGGCGGCCCCGATATCGAAGTCGCTGACCAGCCCTTCGACTTCCTCACGCTTCCCGGCCTGCAGATGGACGCTCAATTTTCCCGCCTGGAGCCCTGCGATCCCGATCTCGGGCTCGAAGAGGTCAAGGCTGCAAGGATCGAGACACTGCTCTCATTTTTCCACGCCGCCCGGCCGGACTGCCTGATCCTCGAGCTCTACCCGTTCGGCCGTAAAGCCTTCAGGTTCGAATTGACCCCGCTGCTCGAAGCGGCCCGGCAGAAGTCCTGCACGGTACTCTGCAGCCTGCGCGATATCCTGGTAGAGAAAAAAACGGACCGCTCGATGTGGGAAGACAGGGTCGTCGATACCCTCAACTCCTGTTTCGACGGCCTGCTCGTCCACGCCGACCCCCGGGTGGTTAAACTGGAGGCGACCTTTGGTCCCGTCGACAAGCTCACGGTGCCGATCCTCTATACCGGTTTTATCACCCCCGGGCCACGGCCCGATGCCCGCTCCACGATCAGGACAGGACTGGGGCTGAAAGATACGGACAAGCTGATTGTGGCCAGCATCGGCAGCGGCAGTGTGGGCTCGCATCTGCTCGAGGCGGTCGCAGCAGCGGCTGAATCTCAGGCGGCGCCTGCAGACCTGCGCCTCAACCTGTTCACCGGCCCCTATTGCCCTGCGGATGTGGTGGCAAAACTACGCTCAGCAAGTAGACAGAACCTAGTGATCGAGCGCTTTGCCGATCATTTCGTCGACTGGCTTGCGGCCGCCGACCTGTCTGTGTCCATGGCCGGCTACAACACCTCAATGAATACGCTGGCGGCCGGGGTGCCCGCCCTGATGCTGCCTTTTGAGCAAAACAGGGAACAACGGCTCAGAGTGGAGCAACTCAGCGCCGACCACTCAATCAGGATGCTGGAAGAAAAGGACCTGGAACCAGAGCGGTTGGCAGCACTGATGGCGGCCCAGTTGCAGGCAGGCCGCTACAGAACCTGGCTGGATCTGGACGGGGCCCGCCAGACAGCCTTGCTTGTTGAAAAACTCTAAGAGATGACCCCATCGCGGCCCTGCATACTCTATCGCGACTTCCCCGGCGACTGGCACCAGCGGATACGCCGGACGCTGGTCACCGCACTTGACCGCTCAGAGTCCCCGGAGCCGCTGCCGGTACTCTTCAGGGCCGACGATGTCGGGGTTTTGTCGACCAATTTTTTACGTCTGCTCGACCTCTTTCAGCGCCACCGAATGCCCCTCTGCCTGGCCGTGGTGCCCACCTGGCTCACCCGGACCCGGTGGGCGGCCATCAACACCCATGTGGACACCAGCTCGACCCAGTGGTGCTGGCATCAGCACGGCTGGAGCCATACGAACCACCAATCGACCGGTAAAAAATGTGAATTCGGCTCAGCCAGATCGATACGCGCACTCCGAGACGATCTGGAGCGGGGTCGGGATCGTCTGCAAGATATCATGGGCAGGGATTTTTCTCCCTTCTTCACGCCGCCCTGGAACCGCTGTTCGCAAGAAACGCTTTCGCTCCTCTCCAAACTGGGTTTCAGGGGCGTCTCCAGGAGCAAGGGAGAGCAGGGCCCCAAAGCGATCATAGACGACTTCTACATCAACGTCGATCTGCACACCAGAAAAGAAGCCGACGGCGGCACCGCCCTGGAAGCACTGTGTGACGAGCTGGGCCGGGCCGTTGGGGAACATTATGTTGCCGTTATGATTCATCATCAACTCATGAGTCAAAGCTCCTTCGACCTGCTCGATCTGCTCTTGTCGCTGGTGTCGAGAAGCGGTACACTCAAAGTATGCACTTTCAATGAGTTGCGCGGCTCGAACTTGCTTTGACGGTTCGCCGGCAGTTGCTGTTCTGTTGAACATCATTGACATTTTTTGATCAGTGGAGATAGTATCTAAGTTACTTTTTCGCTTCGGAAGATTTCGTTGACCAGGCTTCATTTTCTATTGCAGATGCGAAGATGAAACGTCTTATAGCCCTACCGTTCAGAAAATCGTTGGAAATTGCTTTTCAGTCAATTCGGGTACGATTTTTCAGATCACTGGTAACCACCACCAGTCTGGTGCTGGCTGTGGCTTTTCTATGCTACATGCAGGCCTGCAACGATTTTGCCCAGGCCCTGTTGAATTCCGGCGATATCAACAGCTATCAAGTTCTGGTGAAGGCCGGCTACGATGTCAGTTTTGGAACCGATGTTATTGCCTCCTCGGCCAAGCAGCGCTGGATCGTCACCCTGTCCTTGCTGGTCTGTATCGTGGGGATCATCAATGCCCAGCTTATGTCGGTTACCGAGCGCTTCCGCGAGATCGGCACCATGAAGTGTCTCGGGGCTCTGGACCGGTTCATTGTCCGCTTGTTTGTCCTGGAGGCCTTGATGCAGGGACTGGCGGGCTCACTGGCAGGCGCACTTCTCGGGGTACTCAGCGCCACCATTTCATCGGCCTTCACCCTGGGGATTTCGATATTTTCCTCATTCCCCTGGCTTGCCCTGGTCAGCTCGATGCTGTTATCAGTCATCGTCGGCACCAGCCTCAGTCTCATCGGCGTCATCTACCCGGCCATTCTGGCGGCCCGGATGCAGCCGGTAGAAGCCATGCGGCTGGAACACTGATCCGGTGATGTAACAATTACAATGCAGGAAAGCTTTCATGACTGAAAAAACGATCGTCAGAGTCAGCGGCGTGACCAAGAATTTCGATCTCGGCAAGATAGTTGTCGAGGTGCTCAAAGGTATCGACCTGGAAATAGAAGAGGGTAAATATCTCAGTATCATGGGGCCCTCCGGTTCGGGTAAATCCACCCTGTTCAACATGATCGGGGGCTTGGATAAACCGACCGCCGGTAAAGTATTCATCGACGAAGTGGATATCGCCCAGCTGGACGCCTATGAATTGGCCTGGCTGCGCTGCCGCAAGATCGGCTATATTTTTCAGACCTTTAATCTGATTCCGGTCATGACGGCGCTGGAAAACGTCACCCTGCCCATGACTTTTGCCGGAATCGGCAACGACGATGCAGTGGAGCAGGGCATGACCCTGCTTAAGCAGGTTGGTCTCGAGGGCAGGCATAGCCACAAACCGACAGAATTGTCAGGTGGGCAGCAGCAGCGCGTTGCAGTGGCCCGGGCCCTGGCCAACAGCCCGGCCATCATTTTGGCCGACGAACCGACCGGAAATCTCGACCTGAAAACCGGTGAGGATATTATCGATCTGCTCAAGGAATTGAGCAGCGAGCGCAAGGTAACGGTCATATCCGCTACCCACGACTATAAAATGCTCAACGTTTCCGACCAGGTAATCTGGATCCGGGACGGTAAGGTGGAGAAGATCCAGGAACGCTCAGAACTGGAGATCACCACGGGCGGACTCGAATAGAACATAGCCGATCATGACACCCCTCTCACCCTCAGCCCCTCTCCCCCGTAAGGCCGCTGCACTGCTGGTCCTCTGCCTGCTCTTGCTGGTACCATCGGCGGTCCTTTCCCGGGGAATGGCGCTGGAGGATCTCATCGGCGAATTGAGCAGCTACCAGGATCGCAGCAGCGGTACCGAGGGCAGCGCCAGGGCGGCGTCATTTATCCTGGAGTACCTGAGCGGCCTGGGATTGTCGCCGGAGATCTATCATTTCCCCATACCGGTTCGAGAAGTCCGCCACAGCTCGATAACCGTTAACGGGAAAACGGCTGCCCTGCAGCCCCTGATGAACAATGCGGTAACCCCCCAGGCCATCGACGGTTCCCTGGATGGCCCGCTCTACTGGGTCGGCCACGGCAATCTCGGGGATCTCGACCAGAAACTGGTCAAGGACGCCATCTTGCTGATGGACTTCAATTCCGGAAGAAATTGGCTCACGGCGGCCTCGCTCGGCGTCCGGGCAGTCATATTCGTCGACCGCCAGGCAACCAGAGCCAATATATTCTTCCAGGAGAAGGAAGAACTCTCCCCCATTCAATTTCCCGCGTTCTGGATGACGGACGCACAGGCCCGGGACCTGTTTGGCGATTACCCGGAGGCGCCCAACGGACTGGTCAGCGACACGGTCTCTCTCAGTGCCGAGATAGCCTGGAAAAACGTGCTGGAAAAAAACATCTACTGCCTGATCGAGGGCCAGGACGAGAAGCGCGCCCAAGAACTCGTCATCATTGAAGCCTTTTACGACTCGACCGCCCACGTCGCAGGCAGGTCGCCCGGGGCCGACGAGTCGGTATCGATCGCCACCATGCTCAAACTGGCCGAGCACTTCTCCCGGCAGCCGCCCTCACGCTCCTTTCTGTTCGTCGCCACCAGCGGGCACGCCCAGTCCCTGCACGGCATGCGGGAGCTGATCTGGTCCATGAAGGAGCGCTCCAAGCTGATACGCGACAAAAGGCGTGATGTGAAGAAACAGATTTCCAGCCGGGAAAAGACCTTGGAGATGCTCAGCGAGCTGTCCTTCCCCCTGGGCGCAGATGCGGAGCGCGACACCATTCTGGCCGAGGCCATCCACAACGATTTGCGCTTCGCCATTGATGTTTTGTCGAAGCAGTTGATGAACCTCCGGATGACCCGTGACAACGCCGACGTTAAAGAGCAGATCGACCGGCTCGCCGAACTGCGCTTCGCGATGAGAAGACTGGGATGGGCCACTACCTATCACGACCTGCCCCCCGAGGAGCAGCAGATTCTCGAGGACCTCCTGCCCCAGGTCGAGAAGACCTTGCGGGCCGATATCGAGGACAGCCAAATCCAGCTCAAAGCGCTGGAGTCGGCGATGGATTTTCGTAACCTGACCCGCGACTTCAACCAGATCGGCGCCATCATTTCACTGCACCTTTCCAGCAATGGAGAGGGGGTGGGCGGTTTTAACCGGGGCTGGCTCTATCTGCTCCGACCGCGCATCAACCGGACCGGGATGTTCAGCGTAATTGGCGATGTCTTTGAGAACGCCGCCGCCGCATCTTATGGAACCGCCCGCTATATCGACTCGCTCAGACCAAACAGGTTGCGAACCTGGGATTCATATTTTCTCGATCGCCCGTTCCTGGGCGGTGAAGTGAGTTCGCTGGCCGGATTCATCGGGGTCACCCTGGCGACTATTGGGGATGGAAGGACATCCTGGGGTACTCCCTGGGATACCCCTGAACGAGTTGACCAGGTCTATATCAACGACCAACTCAACCTGCTCACCGACATGCTCGCCGGCGTCTCAGAGGCGGAGGCGCTGCACAGCGGCATCTTCCCCCGGGACGGCTATTCTTCGGTGTCCGGAACCAGCAACCTGCTGCTGCATGGCGAGCTGTTTGCCAACTATCCAACCACCGATACGGTGCTGCTCTCCTACCAGGGCATCGCCAAGCTCTACGGCTGGGTCAACCGCGATGGCACGTTTCTCTACAAGGGCATCTCCGACAAGAAAAATGTATTCGACAAGCTCATCATCGAGGGCTATCGCTTTGACGAGAAAAGCGGTCAAGTAATCTGGGCCATAGATAAAAAGGAGACCACCAAGGACAATTACCGGGTTAAAATTGTGCGCAACGCCATGAAAACCCGGCTCATCATGTTTGCCAGCAAGCAAACCACCATCTTCGATCTGCTCGAACCGCGCACCCTTGACCACATGACCAAGCTCTACCTGTTTGACGGCAGGCGTGATGCGACTCCGCAACGCTATTGGTACAGCCGGATCGACACTCGTCAATCGATCATCTCCTCGATTTACCTGGCTCCCGGGTCCTACCTGAAACTGACCCTGTCGGACAACGTCCTGACCCCCAAGTTGATCCTTTCCAACGGTTCCCTGGAAAAACCACTGGGTATCGGCTACCCGGTCGATGAGTACCCGCAGATCAACAACACCATGTACCATGCGGCCAAGGATTTCTGGTCATTGCTCACCCCCCGCATCCTCAATCTTGAATCACACGGTATTTACGATGATAGAATTAACTCCCTGAAGGACTCCGGCCTCACCGCCCTGGCAGAAAGCGCCCGTCATCTCGAGGAGCTCAATTACACCTCCTTCCGGGAGACCGCTTCGGAATCGCTGGCGCTTGCCGCCCGGGTCTACACCCAGATTGAAAAGACCCAGAAAGACGTTCTTTTCGGAGTTCTCTTCTATATTGCCCTTTTCGTGCCCTTTGCCTTCTGCATGGAACGTTTCCTGTTCGGCTACGCCAATATCTACAAACGAATCGTTGCGTTCACCCTCATCCTGGCCGCGCTGATCCTGGTGATCTACAACGTTCACCCGGCGTTCGAACTGGCCTACAGCCCCATGGTGGTCATCCTGGCCTTTTTCATTATCGGCCTGTCATTCATGGTCACCCTGATCATATTTTTCCGTTTCGAGGAGGAAATGATCCTCCTGCAGCGCCATGCAAGCCATATGAGTGCGGCGGAAATCAGCCGCTGGAAAGCCTTTATGGCCGCCTTTTTCCTGGGCGTTTCGAATTTGCGGCGACGCAGAATCCGTACCATTTTGACCAGTTCAACCCTGGTAATCCTGACTTTCACCATCATGAGCTTCACCACGGTGAAATCAAATGTCCAGGAAAACCGACTCTTTTTCAAAGACGATGCCCCCTACCAGGGGCTGCTGCTGCAGCGGCTGAACTGGCGCTCCCTGCCTGCCCAGGCTACAGAGATCCTGGAAAACTCCATGCAGGGCATAAGTGATCCGGCACCGCGCATCTGGCTCGATGCCTCGGACCCCTCCCGCACCGTCCTGGTACCGCTGCGAAACGGCAGCCAGCGCACCTTCCTGGAGGGGGTGGTCGGCCTCAGCCCCAACGAGGCCAAGGTAACCGGACTCGATCGTCTGCTCTCGGCCGGCCGCTGGTTCAATGAAGGCGACCACAACGCCATCATCGTCTCCGACTCGACCGCGCAGGAACTCGGTGTGAGTCCCGGGGCCAGCGTCGATCTGTGGGGGACTCCGTTCAGGCTCATCGGCACCTTTCCGGGCGCAGTTCTTGATCAAACCCTTGACCTTAACGGCGAGCCGCTCACACCGGTGACCTTCCCCAGGGACCAGAGCGCGGAGTTGTCCGACATTGAGCAGGAGGCGATTGAATCGGGCGAGGACATCCGCAATGTCCAGGGACGTTATACCCATATTCCCGCCTCGGTCACCGCCTTCGTGCCGGCCGACACACTCCTGGCCATGGGCGGCTCTCTAAAAAACGTGGCGGTGCGCCCCGAGTCCGTCACCGATATCGATGCGGTCGCCGCCCAGTTGGTTGACCGTTTCGGCCTGGCCATCTTCACCGGTGACGAGGATGGCGTCTGGCTCTACAACCTCAGCGATACCATCGCCTACAGCGGGGTTCCCAATATCATTATCCCGCTGCTTATCTCGATCCTCATCGTGCTCAATACAATGATCAGTTCGGTGTACGAGAGGAAGAACGAGATCGGCATCTACACCTCGGTGGGGTTGGCCCCTTCCCATGTGGGCTTCCTCTTCGTTGCCGAAGCCATGGCCCTGGCCGTTATCTCCGTGGTGCTCGGCTATCTGCTGGCCCAGGTGTCGGCCGCCTTCCTCTCCGGCACCGCGTTCTGGGAGGGGATCACGGTGAACTACTCGTCCACCGCCGGGGTGGCAGCCATGATCCTGGTTATCGGCGTGGTGCTCATTTCGGTCATCTACCCGTCCCGCGTCGCCGCCCGCATCGCCATTCCCGATGTCAACCGCTCGTTCGAGCTGCCTGAAACGGACGGCACCTCGCTGCAGGTGTACCTGCCGTTTTTCATGAAGCATGCAGAATACAAGTCGATCGGAGGATTTTTATACAACTATTTCATCGGTCACCAGGACATTTCCCACGGCAGGTTTTCCACCGGTCAGGTCGATCTCGTCTACTCGTGCGACAATGTTGATGAGATTCAGCAGATGATTACCAAGGGCCAGAACCGGGAAGAGAATCATTGCGTGCACCTGCAGGCCAGGGTCTGGCTGGCCCCCTTTGATTTCGGCATCATGCAGCTCGTCGATCTGCAGTTTTATCCGGCCCGGGACAACCCCGCCTTCCTGGAGGTTAAAATGACCATTCACCGGGAATCGGGGGAGGAAAGTCAGTGGCGGAGGATCAACAAGATGTTCATCCACCAGCTGCGTAAACAGCTGCTCATCTGGCGCTCGATGGATCAACTTACCCATCAGCAACTGAGCGAAGACTTCCAGACCGTTTCTGAAAACCTGGCGCCCGCCTGATAACGACCATGAGCGAGCGTTTCGAGACAGAACTCCTCACTCCACAGATCAGGTTGCGGTCAATCATTGTCGGCCTGGTCTTTGCGACTTCGATCTGTCTGCTCACACCGGTCAACAATGTCTATCACCGCTCCACCCCTCTGGGAGGCGGACATTTTCCCCTGGCGCCCTTTTTCGTCTATTTTGTACTGGCCATATTTGTCTTGCTGCTGGGCAGAATCATTGGGCGTCGCCCCCTGCTTAGCGGGTCTGAACTGCTGGTTATCTGGATCCAGATGGTCATCGGCTCCGGCATCGCCTACACCGGCCTGGCCCGAACCTTTCTTATCAACCTGACCGCCCCTTTTCATTTCGCCACCGTCGGCAACCAATGGCAGGAGACCTTTGAACCCCTGCTGCCGGCAGCTCTTATTCCCCGCAACCAGGAAGCTGTCGAATTACTCTACAACGGGCTCCCCGCCGGGCGGAGCATGGGCTGGCTGGAGGTGGTCATGGAAATTCCCTGGCAGTCCTGGTCCAGTGTGTTTCTGCGCTGGGGAATTTTTATCTTGTTGTGCTACCTGGTGATGATATTCATCATCAACCTGTTCGCCAGACAGTGGCTGGTCAACGAAAAGCTCAACTTTCCGCTGCTCAAGGTTTCCCAGTTCGTCAGTTATGCCGTCGATCGTCCCGGCAACGCTCAAGTGCTGCGCAACCGCTTTCTGCTGATCGGCATATTGATTCCCGTCCTGCTGCACCTGCTCAACGGGATCAGTCTTCATTATCCGTCGGTGCCCACCATCCAGACCTTAATCCTGGCCGGCAAATATTTTCCCAAAGAAGGTCTGCTGTCCGGGTTTTACAAGCTGAAAATTTATATTTATCCAGCCTTTATCGGCTTTGCATTTCTCACCTCGCGGCAGATCTCCTTCTCTTTCTGGTTTTTTTTCATGATTGGCAGTCTGCTCTATGGCATCCTTGACATGGCGGGTTATGCAGTCCCCGCTTCCGAACTGGGCATCACCTTCGGACCAACGGTAACCCGCCCCGAGGAGATGCAGATGCTTGGCGCCTACGGCGTCTTCTTTCTGTTTCTCGTCTGGCTCGCCAGATACCACCTGCTCGAGGTCTCCCGACAGGCGCTTTTCATGCGCTCCATTGACCTGAAGCAGATCGAGTGGTTTGACGTGCGGGTCTCGTTCTGGGGCATAGTGCTCGGTTTCGCGGCGTTGACGATCTGGTTTTTCTGGCAGGGCATGGCGCCCCACACCGCCCTGCTGGTCATCAGCGCCTTTTTCATGATTTCGCTGGTGGCGACCAGGATCATCTGTCAGGGGGGGCTCGCCTACTTTACCCTGACCGCCGCTCCGATTGACGGTTTGATTGCTTTTTTCGGCACCAAGATGTTTGCCGGGGCCAGCGGAGTATTGGCCGCGGTGAGCCAGAAAGTCATTTTCGTCGACCTGCGTGAATCACTGATGCCCTCACTGCTGCATGCCAAAAAAATACATCTGGGCAAAAGGCCGACTGCGCTGCTGTTTACCGGACTTCTGCTGACCCTGGCCCTGTCCGTGACCAGCTCAGTGGTGGCCATGATGGCCCTTTGTTACCGCTACGGCATCCGCGCACTGGAATTGGAATGGGCCACCCGGACCACGCTCAATGTCTACGAAAATGCCTTCCGGCTTATCGTTAATCCGGTTAACACCGGGGATTCGGTTTATAACTTCGCCATCATCGGGGCCCTGGTTATGTTCCTTCTGGTTTTCTGCTACCAGAGATTCTACTGGTGGCCGATCCATCCCATCGGCTACCTCACTGCCTACTCTTCGGCCATGCGCATTCTCTGGGTCAGTTTTTTTATCGGCTGGCTCTGCAATGCCCTGTGCATGAAATACGGCGGCGTGAATCTCTTCAGGAAAATGCAGTTTTTCTTTATCGGGCTGGTAATCGGCGATCTGCTGATGGGTGGCATCTGGGCGGTGGTCGCGCAGTTCACCTTCTCCAGTTACATGGTGCTGCCGGACTGAGAGTATGTACGACGACAAGGAACTGAAAGAATATCGGGATCTGCTGCCGGCACCCGATCATTTCGAAGAGGGCTTCGACTGGACGACCATCATCGGGGCGGTGTTTATCGGCTTTCTGATGATGCCGGGTTCGATGTACCTGCAGCTTGTCATCGGCCAGGGCATCGGCCCCGCAGCCCGCTGGGTGACCATCATCCTGTTTGCCGAGATTGCCAAGAGGGCCCACTCCGAATTGAAGCAGCAGGAGATATTTCTGCTCTACTACATGGCCGGCGCCGCCCTGGCTTCGCCGTTTTCCGGTCTGCTCTGGAATCAGTACCTGGTCCAGTCCGATGCCGCCCGCATGCTCGGCCTGACCGAACATATCCCCTCCTGGGTCGCCCCCGCTCCGGAGTCGATGTCGATAATCGAGCGTACTTTCCTGCATCGCGATTGGATGATCCCCATTCTGCTGCTCATCGGCTCCCAGATAATCCAGCGTATCGATCACTTTGGTCTGGGGTACGCACTTTATCGGATCACCTCGGATGTGGAGAAGCTGCCCTTCCCCATGGCCCCCGTGGCTGCCCTGGGCACCATGGCTCTGGCTGAATCGACCGAAGAGAAAAAAGCGGGCTGGAAATGGAGGGTCTTTGCCATAGGAGGGGTTATCGGCCTGCTGTTCGGCGCCGTTTATGTGCTGCTGCCGGTTGCCTCGGGACTGATCTTTACCGAATCAATCCGTCTTATCCCCATCCCCTGGATCGAAATGACCAGCTATACCGAAGGGGTACTCCCGGCTGTCGCCACCGGGCTGCAGCTCGATCTGGGCCTGGTGTTCGTCGGTATGGTGCTGCCCTTCTGGGCGGTCATCGGCGGTCTCATCGGACTGATCATCACCGTGGTCATGAATCCCATTCTTTATGCCCAGGGCATCCTGCACCGCTGGCACCCGGGCATGGCTACCGTGGAGACGGTGTTCGCCAACAATTTCGATTTTTACATGAGCTTCGGTATCGGCCTGGGCCTGGCCATCGGGGTGATCGGTATCTGGTCAGTGTTCAGGTCTTTCAAAAGCGCTTCCGGCGAGCGAGGAACATTGAAGGATCTTTTCAATCCACCCGAGGGCAGGGGCGATTTCAACTTCTGGATCTCGATCGCCATCTACTTCTTTTCGACGCTGGCCTATGTCGGTCTCTGCGTCTGGCTGGTGCCCAATTTTCCGTGGATTTTCTTCCTCGCCTACGGTTTTATCTACACTCCTATTATCTCCTATATCACCGCACGCATGGAAGGTATCGCCGGGCAGTTCGTCAGCCTGCCGCTGGTGCGGGAGGCCAGCTTTATTGCCGGCGCCCGCTTCTTCGGCTATCAGGGCATCGAAATCTGGTACGCGCCCATACCGATTCACAATTACGGTGAAGCCACCGTGCAGTTTCGCCAGATCGAATTGACTGGAACCTCGATACGGGGAATCATCAAGGCCGAGATCATCGTCTTTCCGGTGGTGATGATTGCCTCTCTCTTCTTTTCCCAATTCATCTGGCGGCTGGCGCCCATACCGTCGGCGAGTTATCCCTATGCCCAGGAACTCTGGCATCTGCAGGCCCTGAACACTCTGCTCATGCAAACTTCTACCCTGGAGGGAAACTCGGCCTTCTACCAGGCCCTGAGCGGGGTGACCGTATTCTCGGGGCTGGGGTTCGGGCTGCTCGCCTACTTTATTCTCAGCCTGTTCGGCCTGCCGATCCTGCTGATCTACGGCGTGGTCAGGGGGCTGGGCCAGTCGACTCCGCACGGCCTCATTCTCGAGGTGGTGGGCGCCCTGCTGGGCCGCTACTTTTTTTTGAAGAAGTATGGGGCCATGTGGCGTCAATACGCACCGGTTCTGCTGGCGGGATTTTCCTGCGGCATGGGGTTGACCGGCATGTTCGCCATGGGCTTCGCCCTGATCATGAAGTCGCTCAACTATATGGCTTACTGAACTCAGCCGCCGAGCCGGCTGTCTGGTGAGCGGTTCACACCGCTTCTGCGGTCAAAGCCTTCTTTCTGCCTGACTATCGATGCAACTCACCAAGCGACCACTTTTCTACTGGATCAAAAAACGGTACCGGGCACTACAGGTGGTCCTTCTGCTGGTGATAGTTGTGGGCCTTTTCTTCCGCGTCTACCCGCTGGAAATGCAGCGCAAGATTATCAATATCGCCATCAACCTGAAAATGGTAGACAAACTCTACCTCTACTGCGCCTTGTACATGGGTGCCGTGGTGACGGCCGGCATCATGAAATATTTGGCCAACGTGCTGGAGTCGGTGATCAGTCAGAAGATCCTGATCGGCATGCGGCGGGAACTCTACCAGCATATGCTGAAGCTGCCCCTGCCGTTCTTCCACCGCACTCAGACCGGGACCATCACCTCGGCAATGACGGCCGAACTCAACGCCATCGCCGCCTTTCTCGGTGGCGCTCTGGCCGTTCCCATAACCTCGGTGCTTACCTTTGCCGTATTCCTTGGTTTCATGATCTATCTCAACCCGCTGCTGGGACTGCTCAGCATGATAATCTATCCATTCGAACTCACCGTTATCCCGCTCCTCCAGCGCGTGCATAACCGCTACAATCAAAAGCGCGTCATGGTGGTCAGACGTATGGCCAGCGTGGTCAATGAAGCGGCCGAAGGGATCCATGAAGTGCAGGGCAACGGTTCGTTTCTGCTCGAACAGTTGAAGCTCGATCGCTTGATTTACCGGCTCTATACCCTTGCTGTCAGACTGGATATTCTCAAGTTCGGCATCAAATTCAGCAACAATCTTTTCCAGTCCTTCGGACCATTTATACTCTTTCTGGTGGGCGGTTATCTGGCCATCAACGGGGAGTTCACCATCGGTGCGCTGGTGGCGTTTCTGTCCGCCTATGAAAAAGTATACGACCCCTGGAAGGAGGTGATTATCTATTACCAGTCGTACCAGGATGCCCAGGTCCGCTACAGGCAGATCATGGAACTGTTCGATTACCAGCCCCAATTCCTGCTCGAGGCCCCGGCAGACGACAGCCCGCCCATGAAGGGAGCAATCGAGGCTCAAGCAATCGGCTATCAAGTCAATGACAGCATACAACTCCTGGACGATATCAACTTTCGCCTGGAAGCCGGGCAGCACCTTGCCCTGGTCGGTTTCTCCGGTTCCGGGAAATCGACTCTGAGCCTTATTCTCAGCCGACTCTACCAGCAGAGCAGCGGCAGCCTGAGCATCGACGGCCAGCCAATCGAAACGCTTACCCAAGCTGAGGTGATTGCCGGCATCAGCACCATGGCCCAACATCCGTTCATCTTTACCGGCACGGTGCGGGACAATTTGCTCTATGCCAGCAACGCGCTGCACCTGGCCGGCCTCAAAAACGATCTCCCCGAACAGCGGGAAATATTTGAGGTATTGACCGCAGTGGGGCTTGCCCCCGATGTGATACGCTGGGGGCTGCGGTCCACCATCCCGCCTCAAAGAGCTGAGCCGATGATCCCCAGTTTTCTGGAAATGCGGCGCATTGTCCAGCAGCATTTGAGCAAAGAGGTCGCCCAGGCGGTCGAGTTCTACGACATAAAAAGCTTCCTGAGGTACTCCCCACTGGCTGTCAACATCATGTTCGGCAATTACGGGATAGCCCATACCACGAAAAAACTTCTCACCAACCAGGAATTCAGAACTTTTCTCAAAGATCAGAGACTGGAGGATCCGCTTATTGAGTTCGGGCTGACCATCGCTGTAGCGACCGTCAGTCTGCTCGGCAGTTTCGGCGGCGATGATTTCCTCTTCAAGGGCAGCCCCATGAGACCAGATCAACTTAAGTATTACGCCGGACTCACCGAGAGAATTAAGCCGGTAGGCTCAGCGGCCGGTCTCAAGCAAAATGAGCGCAACCGCCTGTTGCTGCTCAGCCTCAAATTCATCCCGGGCCTGCATAACATAACGACTTTGCCGAAGCGTCTGGAAACGGCCATCATGTCGGCCCGCCTGCGCTTTCTCCAAGATGTGGCGGGCATCGACATCGAGCGCTGCAGCAGCGGCTTACCGCAATCCGAGATCACCGCACTCGCGGTTCAATCGGAAGCGCTTCCTGCCAAAACCTCCTTCACCCCGTTCTGCATCAATCATTACCTCTACTCCCGCACTCTGCAGGACAATATTATCTTCGGCACCGTGATTAACCGGGACCTGATTCGGGAACATCTGAGCGCAGTGGCGGAGGAAGCACTACGGCAATACGGACTCATGGATGACATTATGGAAATCGGCCTCGATTTCCATGTCGGCAGCAAGGGGGACAACCTCTCCGGTGGCCAGAAACAGAAACTGGCCCTGGCCAGGGCCCTGCTGAAGAACAGCCCGATTCTCATTCTCGACGAGGCGACGGCCAGCCTGGACAACAGCTCCCAGTCCAGGATACAGCACTATATAAGTACAAAATTACGGGGGAATACGACGGTTATCGCGGTGGTGCACCGTCTTGACATGATTTCAGAATATGACCATATATTAGTGATGAAAGAAGGTAAGATAGTCGAATCGGGAACCTATGACGATCTTATCGAACGCCAAGGGGTCCTGTATGAACTCGTCAACAGCAGCAGAGAGTGACAACAATAATATCTGCAGGCTTACCAGTGATTTCGAGCTTCTCAGACAATCGTCGCTGTTCTCCGGACTGCATCTCGATGTGGTAAAGCTTTTTGCCTATCTGTCAGTCCGCCGCACGTATGCTCAGGGCGACAGGCTGATCGAACAGGGCGGCCAGGCTGACCGGGCGTTTATCCTTAATGACGGTGCCGTTGAAATTAGCATCTCCCACAAAGGCACCGATGTCCTGCTCCAGAGATTGAATAAAGGCGACTTTTTTGGCGAGTTAGCCCTGCTTGCTCAGTTCGACTGGTTCTTCTCCGCCCGGGCTGTCACCGAGGTGGAAGCCCTCGCCATTGAACGTAAAGCTTTTCAGAAAATCCTGGAAAAATACCCCGATCACAAGGATGTGTTAATCGAGCGGATCATCCAGCTGCGGGTCCATCGCCTCATCAGTCAAACCGCCTTTATGCTCGACAAATTAGTTCTCAACGACGCGGATGCTAAAGCGTCACTCATCTGAGATATGAAATTCCTCTGCCTTTTTGTTCTCATCGCCGGAGTCCTTCTGGATGCCTCCCCCGTCAGGCCGGCAGGCGCCCCCACCGAGATCGGCGGGTTCAAACTCGGAGCCTTCATCACCGACTATGAGGGGATCGAGTATTCCAACTATCTTAAAGAGGTGGTGGTCAATGACTGGCACGGGTTTAGAAAAGGAATCATCTCTTACGGCACCTGCGCCTATCCGGGACAGATCATCAAGATGCGGATGAAATATGAGGATTCGAGCAGGGAATTTTACCAGAAACTGCTGGAAAAATTTAAGACCAACTACGGCAAACCCGACGAGTGGAAAGGCGACTCTTTTGGCGTCCTTTATGTCTGGAAGTGGCGGCTCTACGACGACAACAACCGGCGGGTCAACCTGATCCTGCAGCACAATCTGATGAACGAAAATGAGAACATCGGCAACGTGGTGAAACTCTCCTACCCGGAAATGGAAGAAGAGGAACGCTTCTGTTTCATAAAGTTCTGCGAAGAGAGCAAAACAGACGAAGAAAAAGAGCGCATCAAGCAGCGCATGGCCCCTGACTGGGACTATATGCTCCCTCGCTGATACCGCTCATCACGTGACTCGCACAACACCCATCCGCTGGAATCACCTGCACCTGGACATCCCGGAACAGTGGGACGTCATCGTCAAGGACAAGCGACATCTGATCCTTGAACAGGAACTCAGGCCAATTATTGAAATGCGCTGGCAGCCGCCCGCCCAAAAGAGCAGGGGCGACGCCGGTGAGAAAATCGCCAAGCAGCTCGAGCCGGGCCGAATTTTTACCAGGCGCCAGGGGCAGAACGGCGCGCTGCCGGCAGGCTTAAACGACAAATTCAAGGTTGACACCTTTCGGCTCGATAACTCCCCCGAGGACACGGTACTGCTGCTCACCTGCAAGAGCTGCGCAACAGCCCTTCTGATAAGAATCTACCACAGGTCGATTGGTACTTTTGAGGCCTTTGCTCCGGTATTGGGATCGCTGAACTGTCACCCCGATCCCGCTGCACTGGCAGGCTGGCAGATTCAGGATTTCTACTTCTCGATTCCGGCTGGTTTCGAGCTGCAGAGCTCATCTTTTCGTTTCGGGCTGACCTCTCTTAATTTTACCAGCAGCGCCGCCGAACTGCGCCTGTGTCGGCTGGCACCGGCCTCCCAGCACCTCCAGCAGAATTCACTGTCCGCCCTTTTTCAGTCCTTCAGTTCCGCCCCGCCCGAAAAGCAGACTGCAGCCCAACCGTCCACACTTCACTTCCGCCACGTTCCCACGCTATCTGAGTACCTGTGGGGCCGAATCCGAAGGAAGAAACCTTACCAGACTTCCTCCTTTATTCATTTTCCTCACCATGACCGTATTTTAGGGTATAGTATCAGAAGCAGAACCCCCATAGAAACATGGGTGGAGACTATGCTGGAAGAAGGTTATGGGATTATTCCGAAAGAAGAAGCCGCCGCCGGCCCTGACGCGTGACCAGGCCCTGGCCTGCACCCCGGTAAGAAATAATGTCGTCAACTGGGAAATCCTTGACTCGGGAGTGGTGCGGGTTGAGTATACGCTGGTACTGAAACCCATTCTAAAATCGATATTCGATCGCTTTGGCAGCACCCCCGCCGAGGCGCCGACCAGAAAGCTCGAGTTGGATGCCCTCGGCAGCCAGGTCTGGCAAATGATAGACGGCAGCAGAACAACCGCCCAGCTGATCGAGGAATTTGCCCGCCTGCATCGGATATCGACTCAGGAGGCTGAGCAGTCCATCACCATGTTTCTTCGCCAACTGGGTAAAAGAGGATTGATTGCCCTGGGCTGATCAGTGCATTCAGGGAGCTTCTTCGAGCTTTTTCTTCACCGCCTGCAGATCGTTCCAGGTCGGCTGTTTCATCTCCGGGTTTTTCAGCAGGTAGGTGGGGTGGAAGGTTGGCATGAGCGGAATCTGCGCTCCGTCACTGACTTGAAACTGATGAAATCTGCCGCGCAGAGCAATCAGCGGCCGACTGCTGCCCAGGAGCGCCTGCGAGGTTGTCGTACCCATGGTGACTATGACCCGCGGCGCCAGCACACCAATCTGCTGCTTCAGGTAGCCGAGGCAGGTCGCAATCTGAGCGGCATCGGGCCGACCCGACTCGACCACGCTGCATTTAATCAGATTGGTGATAAACACTTCTGAGGACCGCAACCGTATGGCTGCGATCATCCTGGAAAGCATCAGGTCCTGCTGCTCTCCGAACAGCGCTTTGCCGGTCTCCTCCGGGTTGTGCTCGAGCCACTCGCCTACCACCAGCAGAGCGGGATGCGGCCCCCCTTTGCCGGGCGTGCTGACGCTTCTGGTTTGCCAGAGTTCACAAAGCCGGCACGTTTCAATTTCTGCTGCCAGTTCATCGATGGTAACCGTCCCCGTACCGAGCGGCGGGGCCGCCGAAGTCATATCGACTGGGGGAGAATCCACCGCTTTTATTGCCTGGCTCTGCTCCTCTGCTCCCACGGTTTCCAGAAACCGCAGCCCTGCATCCAGTGAATCGC
>JARFQM010000320.1 GCA_029287755.1 Desulfofustis sp.
GTCCACGGGAGGGCTGGTCGGTTATACCCAGACCCCTTCCTTTGATCCGAACAAATTTCACAGTTATTCGGATACAAACTACCTGGATCTTTTCAACGAGAAGATTGCCGTTGCGGATGTGTTCAAGGTGTTTCTCAGGGACCTCTCACTCCTGGAGAGTCAGGGGAGTGTTGAAGTTCCCAGGCTGCCCTGGAGTGTCGCGGCCGAACAGCGCAAACTCGGCGCCCAACTGCAGCTATGGAACAAGCTGGGCGCTGACGGCAATCTGCAGTTTGATTTCATCACCGGGCCGCCTCCGGAGACCAGCGCGGTACCGTTCAAACGGGAACTTGAGAAACAGGTGAATTTTGAAACGGTGCCAGAGATGCAAACTCCGCTGGAACTGCTTACTTCGTTGACCCGGGCGCTCAATGGCGGATTCGAGATCACTCCGCATGGCGCCAAAAGATTTGTGCTGCGCAAAAATCAGCAGGAGTTTCTGCTCGAAAACCTTGAAAAGGAGCCCGACTCAGGTCTTCTTTCCGCCGGAGTTCCAGAGGAAGCGACGAGGTTGGCAGCACTCCTGGGGCAGCGTGGACCGATGGGCTCGACCATTATCCAGGGGGAGAGCAGTTCGGAAATAGAGTCCCCTGTGAGGAGATTGTTCCACCACTATCTCGGGTTGATTATGATCCCCCAGAAGAACCCGGAGCTGGTGCTGCTGGTCACCTCGACCGGCCCAGGGTATCAGGTGTCCCAGAGGCGGGAGCTTTCTCCTGCGGGGGAGGCCATGAAAATCATCGGCCCGATTGCCGCCCTGCAGCAGGTCATGAAAAACCTTTCCGATATGATGAGTCCCAAGGAGAAAGCCGATACGAACTTCCGCCTTTCTCCGGAACAGGTCCAGGTGGATGAGGAAAACACCAGGGCAGCGCTGATTGAGATGGACATGCCTTCCTTTGCCGGGATGAGCCTCAGAAAATCATTGAGGCTGCTGCAAGGATCCAATGTCGAGATAGAAGTGAAGGGTACCGGCCGGGTAGTTTCCCAACACCCTCCGGAAGGTACTAAATTGAAACCGGGAACAACGGTTACCCTGATCCTGGAGCGTGACCCGGTTGATCCAGATTACCAACAGCCCGAGTTTGCCGAGCCGGAGTAGATGCCTTGAATTCCATGGTGCACACAGAACAGGAAGGCGTGCATAACCAGTCGCCGACGTTGTCTGAGCTGGTTGCCGGTCTTGCCGGTTCGATTAGACTGCCGGCGGGCGCCGACTCGCTGATAATTGCGGAGTTGAGCGACGACAGCAGGGCCGCCGGCGCTTCTTCAATGTTCGTGGCGATCAAGGGCGACAATCATGACGGTCACCGGCATGTGCAGAAGGCGATAGCTAATGGCGCGCTGGCGGTGGTGGTTGAGAGGGGCTATTTCGGCCAGGATGAACGCACCGCCCTGAAAGCGGTCATCATCGAGGTGGAAGACAGTAGAGCCGCCCTGGGACACCTGGCCTCGGCCTTTTATCGCCACCCAGCCAGGGAAATGACCATGGTGGGTATCACCGGCACCAACGGCAAGACCACAGTCTCCTATCTGATTGAACAGACTTTGCGCCAGCTCGGAGTCCAGACCGGGGTGATCGGCACGGTTGAATATCGTTACTACCTGGACGACGGAAGATGCATCAGCCACCCGGCGCCCCTGACCACCCCCGATCCCCTGAGACTGCAGAGGATGTTGAGAACGATGGCCGACAGCGGGGTCAGTCATGTGATCATGGAGGCCTCATCGCATGCCCTGCAGCAGCATCGTCTTGGCTCGATGGAATTTGACCTGGGTATTTTTACCAATCTCAGTCAAGACCATCTCGACTATCACGGCACCATGGACAGTTATTTCGCTGCCAAAAGCAGATTGTTTACACGTCATATGAGGGCCGGGGGTACGGTTGTGGTGGTAGAGCAGTCAGCGGGGGAGGCTGGTAAGAGTCGGTCTGCGGCAGTGGCCGATCTCTGCCGGTCGCTGCCCCTGCTCACACTGGTCTGCGGAGACGCCCAGAACTGCAATGTAAAGCTTGGTGCGCATGACGCTTCGCTTGCCGGTGTTCGATGTCAGATTATCGATGATGCCGGGCAGGTCTACCTCATAGAGTCCAGTCTGATCGGCAGATTCAATATCGACAATCTGCTGGCCGCCTTCTCCGCCTTGGCAACACTGGGCTATGATAAAGCCCGCTGCGCCGAACTGCTCGGTCGGGCTGCCGGTGCCCCGGGACGGATCGAACCGGTGCGCCTGGCGGACAAACCAGGCGGTCAGCCCACTGTGATCGTCGATTATGCCCACACCCCTGATGCCCTGGAAAAAGTACTCGGCGCCCTGAAATCACTGAAGCATGAGCGACTGATCTGCGTATTCGGCTGCGGCGGCGACCGGGACGAGTCGAAACGGCCCCTGATGGGCGAAATCGCCGGCTGCATGGCCGATATAGCCATTGTCACCGATGACAATCCACGCCGGGAGGATCCGGCCGCTATCCGAACGGCCGTGCTCAAGGGAGTCGCCCGAACCGGTCTGGCGCCGCGCCGGGTGGAATGGCTCGATTATTGTGCGGACGGCGAACGGGGCTACATTGAGATTGGCGGTCGGGATGCTGCCATTCATACGGCGCTGACCCGCAGCCACAAGGGCGACATCGTTCTGATCGCCGGTAAAGGACATGAAAGTTACCAGATCGTCGGCGCCCACACCCGGTTTTTCGACGACAGGCTCTGCGCCCAGCAGAGCAGCCTGTCCTGGGATCTGCAAACCGTTGCGGCGGCAGCGGCAGGGAAAGTGATCCGGACAGCGGCAACAACCAGGTTCAGAAACATCTCCACCGATACCAGGACAGTCGGCGAGAACGACATTTTCGTAGCCCTGCCGGGGGAACAGTTTGACGGCCACGATTTTCTGGAGAACGCGCTTGCCGGCGGGGCCCGTTGCCTGATTATCTCCGCCGCCGACCGGCTTCCCAGGGCTGAAGTCTGCTGCATTCAGGTGGACGACACGCTGACCGCCCTCGGCACCCTCGCCCGCTACCGTCTGGACCGGGTCCGGCAGCTCAGCCGACCGGTGGTCGTGGGGCTGACCGGGAGCTGCGGGAAAACCACTGTCAAGGATATGGCCGGCTCAATTTTCAGCTGCCGCTGGCCGGATCGTCCGGATCGACCGGAGGGGCGGGTCCTCAAGACGGCGGGCAACCTCAATAATCTGATAGGACTGCCGCTCTCGCTGCTGCCGGTCTCTGTCCATCACCGGGTGCTGGTTTTGGAAATGGGTATGAACCGCCCCGGTGAAATCGCTCGGCTGGCCCGCATCGGCGATCCGGATATCTGCTGCATCACCAACGTCCAGCCGGCCCATTTAGAAGGACTCGGCTCCATTGAAGGAGTGGCGGCGGCCAAGGGCGAACTTTTTGAACAGAGCCGACCCGACAGTGTCCACGTGATTAATTTCGATGATGACCACATCATCAGGCTCAGCGAGCGTTTCAGCACCTCGGTTATCGGCTTCGCCGCCTCGAGCCAGGGCGTTGCCCGGGGGGCCGCAGTCTGGGCAGAAAACCTGCGCGCCGATGATAACGGTCACCTCAGGTTTACCCTGCACGTCGGGGAGGCGAGCCGAGACCTCTTCCTCCAGGTTCCAGGGCTGCACAACGCGGCCAATTGCTGTGCCGCTGCAGCCATCGCCCATGGTGCGGGAATCGACCTGTCCACTATCGTTGCCGGGCTGGAGCGGTTTCGCTCCTCCTCGAAACGTATGGAGCCGCTCACCTCGCCCATGGGGCTGAGAATCCTCAATGACAGCTATAATGCCAATCCGGCTTCGATGGCATCTGGGCTCAGGACTCTGGGGGGGCTTCCGGCCCGAACCAGAATGGCGGTGCTTGGGGATATGCTCGAACTGGGAGAAGCCAGCACCGATCTGCACCGCTCCATCGGCAACGTGGCGGCCCAGGCGGATCTGTCCTTTCTGGCCCTGGTCGGAGAGTTTGCCGAGCAGATCAGGCAGGGCGCCCAGACTTCGGGCATGGATACGGAGCGTATCAGGGTATTTATCGATAAAAACGACATAATCGACTGGATCGAGGAACTGCTCGAATCTGAACGCTTGCAGCCTGGGGACTGGCTGCTGGTCAAAGCTTCCAGAGGTCTGGCTCTCGACACGGTTGTCGACCAGATTATGGAACGATGTTGACACCAGAAGGCTGAACGATGCTCTACCACCTGCTCTATCCCCTGCATACCGTTTTTATCGGCTTCAATGTCTTCAGATACATCACCTTCCGTTCCATTCTTGCCGCGGTTACCGCATTTTTGATTGTCATCATCTTGGGCAACTGGTTCATCAGGACTCTGAAGAGAATGCAGATAGGCCAGGTAGTCCGTGACGACGGACCGGAAACCCATATCTACAAACAGGGTGTGCCGACCATGGGCGGACTGCTTATCCTGGCAGCCGTGATTGGCTCATCCTTTCTCTGGGCCCGACTCGACAACAGCTACGTCTGGCTTACCATGACGGTCACCGTCTTCTTCGGTTTCATTGGTGCAGTCGACGACTACAGGAAAATCAGCAAAAAATCGAGCGCCGGCCTGAGCGCCAGAACAAAGCTTCTGCTGCAGTTTGTCGGGGCCGGCACCGTCGGCCTGTTCATCTATAATTCGCCCGGTTTCGACGGACATCTGGCCGTCCCCTTTTTGAAGAACATTCGGCCCGATCTGGGCTGGTTCTATATAATTTTCGCACTCATAATTATCATCGGCGCCTCCAACGCGGTCAATCTCACCGACGGCCTGGATGGACTCGCCACCGGACCGACCATCGTCTCGGCGGCCGTTTATCTCGTCTTCTCCTACATTGCCGGAAATATACTTATTTCCGACTACCTCCAGGTGCACTACGTGGCCGGCAGCGGTGAACTGGCGGTCTTCTGCGGGGCCATGGTCGGCGGTTGTCTCGGCTTTCTCTGGTTCAACGCCTACCCCGCCCAGGTCTTCATGGGCGACGTGGGCTCTCTGTCGCTGGGCGGCGCTCTGGGCACCATTGCGGTAATTATCAAGCAGGAAATCCTCCTGGCCATCGTCGGCGGCATTTTCGTCATGGAGGCGCTGTCGGTGATCATGCAGGTCGGATACTTCAAGATGACCAAGGGCAAACGTATATTCCTGATGGCGCCGTTCCACCATCATTTCGAGAAGAAAGGCTGGCATGAAACCAAGGTCGTGGTCCGTTTCTGGATCGTCTCGATCATTCTTGGCTTTCTGGCCATAGCAACCTTAAAGCTGCGCTGATGGCAGGAAAAGCAAGAAAGAAACGATACGAAGATGCGAAGGCGGTCGTCGTTTTCCGCCCGGCAGGGCGGGAGATGGCCGCGCATACAAACATTTTGATGCCGATGCGCGGACGTAGTCGGCTCATCAGTCAGAACACAAAGGAGGCAATATGACTTATGTAATCATAGGCTGGATAGCAGTGAGCATCGGTTTTGTTCTAGGTGCGGCCTGGGCGGGGCTTGGCAGCATAAATAAACAGGTCGACCAGCAGCTCGCCGGTAAACAGGATAAAATGTATTCAAGTGCGCCCCAGAGCAGTCTGCGATCATAGGATCTTCTAAGTGAATTGACTCAGGGCCAACGGGTTCTTTGATGGTACCACAGGCAACGACAGGGGATACGATGGCGGTCGTCGGCTTCGGCCGGGCCAGCCAGTCGATCGTCCGCTACCTGCATGAGAGAGGGATCAGGGTACTGGTGTCCGACATCAGAAACTATTCCGAGCTGAGCCCGAAAGAGCAGGAGCTGCTGGACCAGTGCGCCGCCGAGTTCGAGGGAGGCGGCCACAGCACGGGATTCCTGTCCAGGGCCGATATCGTAGTTGCCAGCCCGGGCGTTGACCATCGCCATTCGGTGCTCGCCAAGGTGCGCCAGTCGGGGGCCACGGTCCTGGGCGAGCTGGCCCTGGCCGCTGATAAATTCACCGCCCCGGTGATCGGAGTAACCGGCACCAACGGCAAGACCACGGTCACCGAGCTGATCGGATCGATGCTTCGGGCGGCGGGGAAAAAGGTTTTCGTCGGCGGCAACATCGGCACACCGCTGGGCGACTTACTTATCTCCGACGAAAAGTTCGAGGCGATTGTCCTGGAGCTTTCCAGTTTTCAGCTGGAGCTGTGCGGTGATTTTGTGCCGGAGGTCGGGATTCTGCTCAATATCACCCCGGATCACCTTGACCGGCACAAAACCCTGCAGCAATATGCAGCGGCGAAGATGAGGCTGTTTCAGGGCGGATCGGCCAGGACCTTTTCGGTGATTAACGGCGATGATCTCCACTGCCGCCGTTTTTCCGAAACCTTGGAAGGAGTTGAGTGGTCGAGGTTCGGCCACGATGCACGCTTTGCGGCAACGATACGCTCCAGCCGGATTGATCTGCAGGGCGTGACCTTCGAGCTGGCCGGTTCGAAACTGGCCAATCTCTCAGGCTTACTCAACAGTGGCGCAGCCCTGTTGGGCACGAGCAGATTTGGGCTCGATCCGGAGATCCTTCAACGGGTGCTTCTGGAGTTCGAACCGGGAGAGCATCGGCTGCAGCGTGTTGCGCGTTATAACGGCGTCACCTATGTTAACGACTCGAAGGCAACCAACACCGGTGCCGTGATCAACGCCCTGCAGCAGCTCGGCAGCGGTGCGGGCGGAATCGTCCTTATTGCCGGCGGACGCGACAAGGGCGATGATTTCCGCCTGCTCAGAGACAGTGTCGCCGCCCATGTCAAACGGCTGATTCTGATTGGTGAGGCCTCCGGACCACTTGGCGAGGCGCTTGGCGACCTGGTTGAGACCGACTATCCGGCCACACTCGAGGAAGCGGTTCAGAGGGCGTCGGCGGCGGGTGAGCCCGGGGACACGGTGCTGTTTTCGCCGGCCTGCGCCAGCTTTGATATGTTCAACGATTACCAGCAGCGCGGAACCTGCTTCATCGAAGCGGTCCACCGACTGCAGAAGAGAAAACCAGCGGAGATGGATCAGTGAGAGATCCCGGCAGCGATAGAAAAGCTTTGCGCCTGCTGCTCACCGGCGGCGGCACCGGCGGTCATCTGTTTCCAGCTGTGGCCACCGCCGAGCAGCTCCAGGCCGTCCTGCCGGAGAGCTCGGTGCTGTTCGTCGGCACCAGGCGCCGGCTGGACCGGGACTCCCTGGCCCGCTCGGGGTTCTCGGTGAAGACCATCCACTCCCACGGGTTCAAGGGTAAGAACCTCTGGGAATTGGCCAAGGCAATACTGGTTCTGCCGCTTTCCCTGCTGGAGTCGTGCTACCATATTCTGAAATTCAATCCCCATGTGGTCATGGGCGTCGGCGGCTATGTGACCGGACCGGTTGTTACTGCTGCCTGGCTGCTGCGCCGGCCCACCCTGATTCACGAACAGAATTCGGTACCCGGCCTGGCCAACCGCAAGCTCGGACGACTGGTGAACAGGATCTGCGTGTCGCTTCCCCAGAGCGAGAAATATTTTGTCGCGGGTAAAACCGTATTGACCGGCAACCCTGTCCGCCGCGGGATTATCGAGGCGGGCAGGAACAGACGCAGTAGTGAGGGGAGAAAGACGCTGCTTATCCTGGGCGGCAGCCAGGGGGCCCAGGCGATTAATGAAATGGTAGTCGAGGCGCTCAGGGGTGGTATCGAGGCTTTCTCTGCGCTTCAGGTAATTCATCAGACGGGCCGGGACGACGAACAGATGGTCAGGGATGCCTATGCAGCGATGGGCATCGATCACCAGGTTTCGGCCTTTTTCACCGACATGGCAGAACTCTATCGACAGGCCGATCTGATTGTCTCCCGGGCCGGAGCCACCACGCTCGCGGAAATCGGTGTCGTCGGGGCGCCGGCCGTGTTGATCCCCTATCCTTACGCGGCTGATAACCATCAGGAAAAAAATGGTGCCTGGTATGTAGAGAGCGGCGCGGCCTTGATGTTCGCTCAGCGGGATCTCACCCCGCAGCGGCTGGCCGAGGAAATTCTCAGAATCATCAACGACCAGGCCCGGCTCGATTCCATGTCCAAGGCCATGAAAAAACTGGGTATCATCGATGCCGCCGAAAGGATTGTGGCTATCTGCCAGGAGCTCGCCAGGAAATAACAGATGTACGGGAAGACCAAGCATATACATTTCGTCGGCATCGGGGGGATCGGCATGAGCGGGATTGCCGAGCTGCTGGCCAATCTGGGATACCGGGTGTCCGGTTCCGACCTGCGTCGGTCGAAAATCACCGATCGTCTGAGCCGGCTGGGTTGCAGGGTCTTTGAGGGGCATGACAGTAAGTATATCGAAGGCGCCGAGGTGATTGTCGCCTCCTCGGCGATTGCCGATGACAACCCCGAGATCTTGGCTGCGCGTGAACAGGGGATTCCGGTGGTGATGAGGGCCGAGATGCTGGCCGAGTTGATGCGCCTGCAAAAATATGGCATCGCCATCGCCGGAAGTCACGGCAAGACTTCGACCACCTCGATGGTGAGTTGGATTATGGCTGAGGCCGGTCTCGACCCGACCATCGTCGTCGGCGGCAAAGTCGATTGCCTGGGCGGCAACGCCAAGCTCGGGCAAGGAGAGTTTCTGGTAGCCGAGGCGGATGAGAGCGACGGATCGTTTTTGAAGCTCTCACCGGTACTCGAGGTGGTCACCAACATCGATTTCGAGCACCCCGATTACTACGAGGATATTGATCAGGTCAAAGAGGCCTTCGTTGACTTTATCGACAAGGTGCCTTTTTACGGAGCCGCAATCATTTGCCTGGATGACCAACATATATCCGAGATACTGCCCAGGATAAGTAAAAGGATGATCACCTACGGTCTCACCCGTCAGGCCGATGTTTACGCAGAAAATCTCGAATTTATAGACGGTCGCAGCCGCTTCGACACCTACCGCACTGGAGAATTGCTGGGTACGGTTGAATTGAATCAGCCAGGTCTGCACAATGTTTACAATGGGCTGGCTTCAATCTGCGTGGGGCTCGAGCTGGAGATCGATTTTGCAGTTATCGCCGCAGCGCTGGGCTCATTTGCAGGAGTTCAACGCCGGCTGGAGCTCAAAGGTGAGGCGGGCGGCATCACGGTGATTGACGACTACGGCCACCACCCGACGGAAATACGGGCTACGCTCAGTGCCATCAAGCAGGCCTGGCCGGAAAAACGGCTGGTGGTCCTTTTCCAGCCGCACCGCTACAGTCGGACCAAGGGCTTGTTCAGCGAATTTCAGACCTGCTTCCATCAGGCCGACCATCTGGTGATAACCGATATCTACGCGGCCAGCGAGGCGCCGATCGAAGGCATCGACAGCCTCAGGCTCCTCGACAAGATCAGGCAGCATGGCCAGCGCTCCACCGCTCACGTGGCCGAGGTAGATAGTCTGGCGGCAGCGGTCAGGGATCAACTAGAGCCCGGCGACCTGGTCTTGACCCTGGGCGCCGGCAATATTTTCAAGGCGGGCGAGGAGCTGTTGTCCTTGCTCGGCAGCGAATGACGAGATAATGAGTTTGAGCTCCTCCCAAAGAGCAGTGTTGACTGGAGCGGTCAGAGGGAAGATCCGCTGGGATGCACCGTTGTCGGAGTGGACCACCTATCGGATCGGGGGACCCGCTGATGCTCTGGTCACACTGCTTGATGTGGAAGATCTGCAGGGGGTGCTGAGATTGTGCCGACGCGAGAAACTGCGCTGGAAACTGCTGGGCAGGGGATCAAATAGACTGGCCGCCGACGAGGGATTTCGCGGGATTATTATTGTGCTCGGGGAAGGCTTCAAGTACATTGGCCGCGTTCATCAGCAGGACCACGAAGAGGTCCTGGTAAACACCGGAGCCGGCGTCAGCCTTGCCAGACTCTCCTCCTGGTGCGCGGCGCACGGGGTGTCCGGATTCGAGTTTGCTGCGGGGATTCCGGGTAGTGTCGGCGGCGCCGTGGTCATGAACGCTGGAGGGTGGGGGAGATCGATGGGTGATGTGACCCGGCAGATCGAAATGGTTGACCACGAAAAAATAGAAATTATTAGTGAGGAACATCTCGGTTTCAGCTACCGCACCTGCCGGGCACTTGCCGGGAGAAAGGAAACAGTGGTGACCGGCGCCACCATGAAATTCAAGGCTGCGGATCCTGCGCAGATACGAGAGACGATCAGGACACTTACGCACAAGAGACAGCAGCGACAGCCCTACGGGCAGCCCAATTGCGGATCGGTGTTCAAGAATCCGGAGGGGGCCAGTGCCGGCAGGCTGATCGATGAGGCCGGTCTGAAGGGACGTCGGATCGGTGATGCAGAGGTCTCAGAAAAACACGCCAATTTCATCGTCAACCGCGGCAAGGCGACGGCCCGCGACGTAGTGGCGCTGATGGATGAGATCAAAGAAAAAGTATTGCTGACCAGTGGTGTCGAGCTGAGCCCTGAAGTGCAATTTCTCTGCTCGTTGAAGTGGATATGAAGAAGTGGCTGCAGACGATAATCGGCGCGAAGAAGAAAAACCGGTATACCGTCGATGGAGGCGGGGTGAAGACCGGCAAGGCTTCTTTCCGTTTTGACGAGCAGAATAAAAAACAGCGCACTACCCTGCTGAAGAAGCTCAACCATTACTGGAGTCGCAAAAAGGATGGAGGGCCGGCCGCTTACCAGGGCGCATCGCGGCCCAGTGGTCGCCGCAAGATGCTGCTTGCTCTTTGCCTGGTCTGTGGTGCCGCTCTATTTTTCAGTAGCGGCGGGTTCAGCCTTTTTGCCGTCCTGCTTGAAGATATTGATTATTTCAGGATCACCGAGATCAGGGTGGAAGGAAGCAGCAACTCGACGACCGACGAGATTCGCGCCGCTTCGGGG
>JARFQM010000333.1 GCA_029287755.1 Desulfofustis sp.
GTCCAGGTTGCCGGTACCACCATCAACCAGACTGGTCAGGCGGTCGAAGGGGTAGCCATGATGATGGTTGTCTACCTTACCTTCAGTTTGCTGACGTCAGCCTTTATGAACTGGTACAACAAGAAAATCAAGATCGTTGAAAGGTAGTTCACCCATGGCTGAGACAACACGGATCGAAGAGATAAAGCCCCCGGTAACCGATGTGGGCGTCATCGGCTGGCTGCGGCAGAATCTGTTCAACGGAGTTTTCAACTCCATTGCCACGATTCTGATTCTTGGCTTTCTGATCAAGCTCATTCCGCAGTTCATCCAGTGGGCCTTCATCGACAGCGTCTGGTTTACCTCCGGCCAGGAATGCCATCAGGCCGCGGGCGCCTGCTGGTCGGTCATTACCCAGAACATCCGTTTCACCATATTCGGCTATTTTCCTTATGAGCATCAGTGGCGGCCTCTGGTCGCCATGATCATCCTGGTCGGAATGCTGGTCTATAGTCGTGAATGGAACCGCTGGAATAAACGGCTTGGCTATGCCTGGATCTTCGCTCTGCTGGTGATGGGATTGCTGATGAAGGGCGGCCTCTTTGGCCTGGTGCCTGTTGAGAGCACCAAGTGGAGCGGTCTGCCGCTGACCCTGCTGCTCAGTTTCTTCGGCATTCTCGCCTCTTACCCATTGGGCGTGGTGCTGGCCCTGGGGCGGCAGTCGCAGATGCCGATCATCAAATCACTCTGCGTCGTCTACATCGAGATGATACGCGGGGTGCCACTGATCACCATGCTGTTCATGTCCTCGGTCATGTTCCCGCTATTCCTGCCCGAAGGAGTGACCATAGATAAAGTACTGCGGGCCCAGGCGGCCATCATTCTTTTTACCGCTGCCTATATTGCCGAGGTGGTGCGCGGCGGTCTGCAGGCGATGGACAGGGGGCAGTACGAAGCCGCGGAATCTCTGGGCTTGAATTATTTTCAAATGATGCGCATGATCATTTTACCCCAGGCGCTGAAAATTGTGATTCCGCCGACGGTGGGTATCTTGATATCCGCGTTTAAGGATACCTCGCTGGTGGTAATCATTGCCTTGTATGATATCCTGAACACCACCAAATCGATTCTGTCGGAACCGGAATGGACCGGTTTCAGTACCGAGGCATATATCTACATAGCCATGATCTACTATGTCTGCTGTTTCTCCATGTCGAAGTACAGCCGTCGCATAGAAAAGCAGCTGGAATATAAGCACACACCAAACCAAGAACAAAAATCCTCATAAAACGAGTCGACATGAGTACAGAACAGACCAGCAGTCAGAGCCCGCCGGCCGAGGGTAAACCGATCATCGAAATCATCGGCATGCACAAGTGGTTTGATGATTTCCATGTGCTCAAGGATATAAACCTGGAAGTCAGGCCGAAGGAGAAGATTGTGGTCTGCGGCCCCTCAGGGTCGGGTAAATCGACCGTGATCCGCTGCATCAACAGGCTCGAGGAACATCAGCGCGGGCAGATCATCGTCAACGGCACCGAACTCACTCGCGACCTGAAAAACATCGAGCGGGTCAGAACCGAGGTGGGGATGGTGTTCCAGCACTTCAACCTGTTCCCCCATTTGACCATCCTCGACAACCTGACGGTGGGCCCGATCTGGGTCAGGAAAATGCCCAAAAAAGAGGCCGAAGAACTGGCCATGCACTACCTGGAGATAGTGAAAATTCCGGAACAGGCCCAGAAATACCCAGGCCAGGTATCCGGCGGGCAGCAGCAGCGGGTGGCCATCGCCCGCAGTCTCTGCATGAAGCCTAAAATCATGCTCTTCGACGAACCCACCTCGGCGCTTGATCCGGAAATGATTAAAGAGGTTTTAGACGTCATGGTCGATCTGGCCAGAGAAGGCATGACCATGATCGTGGTCACCCACGAGATGGGCTTTGCCAAGGAAGTGGCCGACCGGGTTATTTTCATGGACTATGGAGAAATTGTCGAGGAGAACGAACCTTTCGAGTTTTTCGACAATCCCCAGCACGACAGGACCAAACTGTTTCTCAGCCAAATCCTCTAATACCTGGCGATCTAAGTCCAATCCAGCCTCGCAGGCTGTGTTGCTCTCGGTGCAGGTTGCTCAGAGCCTGCGCCGGCTGTGAGCTTTTATTGTCAGGAAAATTTTTTGAACAGGGCGGGGACAACGGCGAGCCACTCGAACGGCTCGTCGAAGCGAATTGCCAGGCCTTTTTCATCGCTGCGGACGATGTAGCCACTGAGATTGTTTATCTCCATCTCGCTGTGTCGGCCTTCGAGCACGATCTGAATATCGCATTCGCCGGTCAGCTCTTCTGATTCCGCTATTTCCATGTAGAGACTGAACAAACTGATGTCGCGGATCACGCCGGTAAATTCCCTGCCCCCGTCCTGCAGTTGACAATACGCCCGCGGGGTAAAGGGCAATCTGATTAGTTTGCGTCTATTATCACTTGTGGCCATCCAGCAGATCCTCCACTTACAAGTTTCCCACCTGAGACTTTTTATCTCGGTACGGCTTCGTTAGGCTCATAGCAAATTTTTTTACAAAGATAATGGTACGTTAGTCACCGGTAGTAGATATACAACCTCTGCCGAATGGTGACAATGATGAAATGGCGCGCGATGCCGCCAGGTTTCGGTGTCGTCGGGACTCCGGCACCCCAACAACACCCGGCGATGGTTTTTTCGACAGCAGTCCAGATCATTTCATCAACCAGTTTCTGGCCCGCTCGATATCGGTGAAAACCCGGTAGTTGAGCCCCCTGATCGCGGCCACCGAGCCGATGTCTTCGGCATGCGCGACCCGATCTTTTTCTTCGGGAACGACATGGGCGATTTTGTCGCCGAGTTGGTCCTTGAGGTCGATAATCGCGGAGACCACGTCGATTATTCGGTACATGTCCATTTGGCTTGCTTCCAGCGATGTCTGCCTGAGGTCGAAGAGAAGGTTGCAGCTTCTGTTGTTGGCGGAGATAATGCGCAGTTGAGCGAGCAGATTCAGCAGAATGTCCCGGTGCAGTTCTCCGGAGACGACTCCGATGATAATCCTGTTTTCTTTATCTATGTCGTAGCGAATATGCATAACCGGTCGATGCAGGGTGTCTGACAGGCCGGTTTCAGCTAATCACGGGGACGATTCCAGGCCCTGGCAGTAGCGCAATCAAAGGTACTTTATCTGCAATAATAGCAAAATGGTACCACAAATCAAATAATTCCAGCTATTCTCAGCACCACCCGGAAATGGGTTCGACCCTCTGGCGGGTCCCAGGCACACGTGAGTGCTGCATTTCAACTGTCTAATTTGTATAATTGCCCTGGCTCACTCATTACCGTTCTTGCCTTGATTCGGATCAGTTCTATCGTTGCCATAATGTGTTATTGTATAAGTTTTCCTAGCCCGGCCCGCGAGCAGCAAAGCGGCAGCCCTTGAGAGTGCGGATGAAAGGACCATGAAAAAAGTGATCATTGCCACCATCTCGCTGCTGGCCATCCTGTCGGTACTGGTCTATGTGGGGATTCCCGTCCCCCTTGGCGCCTTGGAGCATCGACTCGAGAGGCTGGCGGGCTCGGTGCTTGACAGGGAGGTAAGGATTGACGGGCCCTCCAAGCTGATCATTTCCCTGCACCCCTCGCTGACGATCGGGGGGCTGGTGGTTGGCAATCCCCCCCACTGGCTGGATGAGGAACCTCTCCTCCAGGCCCGGAGCGGGAAGGCCCGCATCGACCTGCTGGCTCTTCTCAGGGGGCAGATTCGTATTGAGACCCTGGAACTCGAGAGGGTGGCCCTGCGTCTCATCACCCGCACCGACCACCTGATGAATTTCGTCTTCACTCCAGCCCAGCGCTCTTCGGGCAAGGACCAGAGGGTCCATGAATTCGCCGGGCTCGACTCGGTCAAGCTCAGCGATATAGAGATCAGTTACCGGGATGAGCTGAGCGGCACGCACTACATGCTCACCATAGAAGAGGCGCACGGTCGCGGCAAGCCGGAGACCCCCCTGCAGCTGCAGGCATCCGGAACATTTGCATCGGTCCCCTACTCCCTGGAAATAGAAGGCGGGCCCCTTGTCGATCTGCTCAGAGGTGGCGGGAGCTGGCCGCTGACCGGCGGCCGCTTGATGATCGGGGACGTCATGCTCGAGGCGGGCGGAACATTAACTCCTTATAGAATGGGAGAGGGGGCGTTTTTGAGTGTAGCCCTCGAAGGTCAGAATCTTCCGGATCTGGCAGCTCTTTTTGATGTTACGATTCCCGATCCCGGTGCCTTCTCCTTGTCGACCGACATTGGCCTGGCCCCGGGCTTTCTGCATTTTACTGATCTGGCACTGGAAGCCGCGCCGGGGCTGGTCGCGGGTGATCTGGCGGTGTCTCTGCAGGGCGACAGACCCCTGGTCGGCGGCAGCCTGTCTCTGTCGCTACCCGTACTGGAGGCACACAAAAGCGCCTCGACGGAGGGTCTCGACAGCAAAGAAGCGCGGGACAGCCGCAGGGCTGAAAAGACGCAGCTGCCCTGGCATCTGCTTGAGGCGCTGGATGCTGACCTGGTGCTCAGAGTTGGGGAGATAAGCAGAGCCGGGCTCGAGCTCAGCGGGATCAGGTCAACGGTTTCGCTCGTCGATGGTGAATTGGTCGTTCCCGTTGCCATGAATATCTATGATCTGCACATCCAGGGGCTGTTTGCAGCTTCTGCGGGAGACCCTCAGCCCGCCGTCTCTGGAAAAATTTCAACTTCCGGCGCCAATCTCGGCCCGCTGCTGCAGAAGGCAGGGGATGACGTCAGTTGGGGCGGGTCCCTCGGCCCCCTCCAGATAAGTGGCTCCAGCAGAGGCCGCAGCGTTGCCGATCTGCTTGAAGCAATGACTCTTTCAGCACGCCTTGGCGAATCAGCGCTGGCCCGCGACGAAGAGACGCTAGTCAGGACGGAGGAGCTGTCCTTTGAGCTGCTGGCCGAAAACTCGATCGCTCTCTCGGTGCACGGTGAGCTTCTCGACAGCCCCCTCGACCTGCGTGCCCGCCTTGCAGATTCGTCTGTGGACATCGATCTGGACGTCTGCGATACCTCAGTTCTGGTGAACGGCCGCAGGATCGATGAGGTCGTGGAGCGCTCCGAGTTTGACTTGAAAATAGAAGGTGAAAAAGCCTGCGGCCTCATTCACCCCCTGTCTCGGTTCACTGACCTGGACCCCGGCTATGAAGCCGCGGCCTCCGGCAGTCTGTCGAGCGCTGGAATCGAGCTTGAAGTGGAGCGGGCTCGACTGGGCGATCTCAGGGTACGGGGGCGGCTGCAGGTGCAGGAGGGAGAGAATAACCAGCCTCGCGTTAGCGGAGAGATCCGCAGCCCGCGGCTCGACCTTGCCTACATCCTTGCCGGGGCCCCGGAGGCTGCACCGCCAGTCTCAGCAGGCCGGCAACTCCAGCTCTCTGACACAGGCCAGGACGAGTACGAGCAGAGTATGGCTCTGCTCTCTCAGATCCTGGCCATGGAAACAGCGGGGGTAAAGCGATTTCTGTCCACCGATGTACAGCTGAAAATCGGGGTTGAGGAGATCGTCACCGGTCTCATCGATGTCGCTGACGTCGAGCTTACCATCGAAGCGGAGGAGGGGAAACTCAGACATTCGCCCTTCCAGGCCCGGATAGGCGGAAGTCTTTTCAACGGCAGCGCCGCCCTCGACCTGAGAAGTGAAGTTCCCTCCGCCCATCTGGACCTGGAGACACAGCATTTCAGCGTGGCGCAACTTCTCGAGGAGCTGCAAATCGACGACCTTCCCGAGCTCAGGGCGGCCCGCGTCGGTCTCGAAATGAACTTCGAGGGCTCAACCGTCAAGGAAATGCTGCTGGGAGCCCATTACCGCGCCCAGCTCCTGGAAGGCAGAATAAAGATCGATCGGCAGCCCCTGACGCCTTTGATAATGGATATCGAGACTGCCGAATATGTCGCTTTTCCTTACCAGCCGGCGATGATGTCGCTCAACGGCATGGTCAACTCACTGCCGCTTCACCTCGAAGCAACCAGCAGCGGGTTTTTCGCCAGAGGAACAGACAAGCCGGTGATCCTTTCTCTGCAGGGAAATATCAGCGACTGCAGATTTGAGGCCGACGGCCTGATTAACCGGCAGAAGAAAAGCCTGGAATCTTTTAGTTTGAGATCGGGTATCTCTGGATCCCGGATGGATACGCTCAATGAGCTTCTGGGGCTCGATCTGCCGCCCCTCGGTCCATACGAGATAGAAGGCACCCTGGCCTCGAGAGGCCAAAAGAGTGTCGGCCTCTATGACATGGGCGTGCGGATCGGGGATTCATCGCTCTGGGGTGAATTGATTCTGACCCTGTTTCCCGGTGAAGGAGAACAGGAGGCGACACAAATCGGCCTGCAGTCCAGACTCGAGGCCCGCACCATCCAGCTGAACGACTTTAAGTTCGGTCAATGGTCGCCCCTGTCCGGGAAAAAGGACCAGAGACCGGACCGCGAGGCGGCTGTTCCGGTGCAGAAAGCATCTTCTGCGGCTGCCTATGATCTGTTCAGCGAAGAGGTTGCGGGGAAAGTAGACGCCGCTCTGGAAATAGTTGTCCAGGAGGTGCTTTCAGGCCAGGACGAGCTTGGACGCGGATATCTCAGAGCGAAACTGGAGCAGGGGACCTTCACACTGAACGAGCTGCAGCTCAATATACCAGGGGGCACCGTGCAGATCAGCGGCAAGTTCCGGCCCCAAAAAAAGAAGATCGCGGCTGAACTGCTGATGAATATTGAGGACTTCGATTATGGGATCCTGATCAGGAGGAATCAGCCCGACAGCAGGCTGAAAGGCCGGATGAACCTGCGGCTTGATTTGCACTCCGAGGTGGATCGGGCCGCTCGACTTTCCAAGAACCTGAATGGCAGGTTTCGCTTCGGGGTCATCCCGGAAGAGTTCAAGGCGGGGGCGCTCGATCTCTGGGCTGTCAATATCCTCACCGCAGCGCTGCCCGTCATGATGAAGGGGAGCAGTTCGGTGGTAAATTGCCTGGCGGGAGATTTTGTCCTCGAACAAAGCTTGATGCAGCCCGAGCTGTTCGTGCTCGATACCAGCAATATGCGAGTCAACGGGAAGGGCCTGATAAATTTCAGAACCAACGAGATCGATTTCGTTCTGAACCCGAAACCAAAGTCGGCCCAGTTCTTCAGCCTCGCGACCCCGGTTGCGGTGAGCGGTTCAATTCTGCACCCGGACATCGGGGTAACGACGGCAGGGGTTATCGGCACCCTTTTCCGTCAGCCGCTCAGTATTCTCACTGTTCCCTTGCAATGGCTGTTTACCGATAATCTCGACAGGGACGGCGGCAAGGTGTGTGCAGCCGCGATGCAATGGGTTAAGGATGCCGGGGAAGAAGAAGGGCCTTAGAGCAGTTGCCAGCCATGAAATTTTTCCGCAACGCCTCTGTCATGTTGCCGTTCCTGATGATCTGTTCCGCTCAGGCCCAGGCCCGGGATTGTGTCGTGCTGCTTCCCACCCCCTGCTCAAGAGCGCTGGCCGCTCCGGTCGCCTGCCAGAAGGTGAGCAGCGGCCGTTTCCGGCGTTCGATCCCCGATGCGGGTCTTAATGTATTCCAGCAGCAGGATGCGGATGATTTCATCACTGCTCATCTGCTGCAGATACTCTCCTGAAGCCACACTGCTGATAAAAGAGGAGGGGCAGCTTCCGGTATCTTTGCCGTTGCCGATGAGCTCGAGATAGGGGGTGACCAGGCGGCGCAGTTCCTCTTCAGTTTTTTCCCGCAGTTCCTGGTATTTGTCGACTATCTCGGTGACCTCGGGCAAAGCGGGAGATTCAAGCACGCTCTTGAGACCGCCGGCAAAGCGTTTGATGCCGCCCAGGATATGGTGCGATTTGACCATGTTCAGTTTCTGCCAGCCGGCGTTGAGCCACTTGAACGTTGCCGTCTTGATCGTCTCGGACGCAGGATCGGCAATATAGAGCATTACGGAATAGGCCTCATACATATAGCTGTGCACCCAGCCGAGCCCCATGGTGTTCAACCCTGTTTTATCAGAAAAGAGGTAGTCCCAGTTGCCGTCGTCACCGACGATACACCCCCTTCTGCCGACATCTGAGATCTGGTCCTGCAGGGTTGCCGACAGCAGTACCGGGCCGGAAACTCCGGGCAGCAGAGCGACCAATCTGCCCTGACTGTAAGAGTAGTAGCTTCCGGTATTGGTGTCGGGAGTGATGGTCTGGTTTTCTTCTCCGCGCAGGACAACGGTCGAATGGGGAGACGACGCCTCATCGATCAGACGACGAAGTTCTTTGGCGAACTCCGGGGTGAGCGAATGATGACTCTGCAGCGACGAGGGCATGGTAATGTAGGACGGAATATCAGGGTTGTAGACGTAACTCAGCAGGTGCTCGAAGGAACTGTCGATCTGAAAGGAATGAAACGCACCTGCCATGCTGTTTCTTTCTTTCAGGTCCAGGCTGGTGTCGGCCGGTGTGGCCTCGACAAACTCGATCAGCGCAGCCACCTTCGTCGGATCAAGTTCTTTCTCCGGGTTAAACAGGGAAGCAAGGTAGTCCAGCTCCCGATACACCTGGTCGGATATCTGCTGCTGCTCCTGGCTGAAAGAGGGAAGGGCCGATACCTTTAGAAGGGCGATAACGGTGATGACCATCACCCACCATTTAACTGCCATATATGACACCTAATGAATAATCAATGTGTGTTTTTGAACAAAGCGCAAAGATTGTCGCTCAAGCTTCAACCACATTAATCCCTATCTCCCATGTGGCAATCCATAAATTTAAAAACAGCAATAGTCTACATTCAGGAAAAATGTCTGACAAGGCAATAATTATATCAGAGGCGCCGGCCAACGATTGCCTCACTGGACGAAGCAGTGAGAAAACCTTAAAACCGGGTCTGAGGCCCTCAGTCCTCCCTGATCTGGATCATAAGCAAACGCCCCCGGGCATGCACGGTCCCATCGGTGGACACGGTGACATTGACGGTTACTTTACGGCCCGAAATCTCTTCTACCTTGGCCCTAAGTTCCAGTTCTTTACCCACGGGGGTGGGGGACAGGTAATCGACTTTCAGAGAGGCGGTGACAAAGCGGGGCATGGCGCCCGGCTTCATCTCGATTTTGAGTTCTCTGGCCTTTGCCGCGGCGGCGGTCCCGGCACCGTGGCAATCCACCAGCGAGGCGATCAGGCCGCCATAGAGGATGTCCTTCATGCCCCCGGAATAATGGTGCTCGGGAACGATACGGCAGACGCCCTCGTCACCCTCCCAGAAACTTTTCAGCTGGTAGCCCTTGTCGTTGAGACGACCACAACCGAAACAGTGGGAATAGTCGTCCGGGTAGTAATCTTGAAATGGTATCTGATTCATTGTTCACCTTTCTGGGTAGGTATGGATTGTCTGTCACATTTGAGGATACATTTTCAGCTCTACCTGAAGAGGCCTTACTATTCTTTCTTTACCTGGTAAAAGTCAATCAAGATATTCCCCGATTCCGGTAGCCGACTGCGGGGCCTCTCGTACGATCATTTTGTTCACCAGGAAGGCAAAGGTGTTGTCATCTGCGGCCCGGAGCGCCACCGTTGATTTGACTTTGTAAGATTTTGTTGAGATAATAAGAGTTAACCCGAACGTTGCCCTAACAGCCAAATAGGGAGTAAGGTTATGAAAATTTGGTCGCCTTTGCCTGATTCGCTGCACTGTTCTTCACCCCTTCTCGTCATCTTCCTGGTAGCCTCCGCCATCTACATGCTGACTGCGTCAGAGGACACAATTATCCATCGTATCGCCATAGGATGTTTGATGTGGGCTGTCTGGATCGCAATGGTATCGATCAATAAGGAAGTGCGGAAAAACAACATCCAACCCACAGCCTGATTACATCCGTGAACCAGATATGCTTTACGGGTGATGCAATTTAGACGAAAATGGTCTAATTGCGCGACAATAAATAAGTTTTTAATAAAATAATTTATTTGTTGCGTAGGTGTACTGCTCTGTGGTAGTATTAAGAACAAATCCCATCTGGGAATAATTCATGAAGGTTATGGTTGCCGTTGGAGGCCATAGGGGAGGTACCATCATGAAAACATTCTATCGCACAGCCTATCTCCTGTCTCTTATACACATCTCCGAGCCCACGA